>NZ_CP129013.1:3100000-3400000 GCF_020524035.2 Bacillus carboniphilus
GTTCCGCATGGAAGGGCCATCGCTCAACGGATAAAAGCTACCCCGGGGATAACAGGCTTATCTCCCCCAAGAGTCCACATCGACGGGGAGGTTTGGCACCTCGATGTCGGCTCATCGCATCCTGGGGCTGTAGTCGGTCCCAAGGGTTGGGCTGTTCGCCCATTAAAGCGGTACGCGAGCTGGGTTCAGAACGTCGTGAGACAGTTCGGTCCCTATCCGTCGTGGGCGCAGGAAATTTGAGAGGAGCTGTCCTTAGTACGAGAGGACCGGGATGGACGCACCGCTGGTGTACCAGTTGTCTTGCCAAAGGCATCGCTGGGTAGCTATGTGCGGAAGGGATAAGTGCTGAAAGCATCTAAGCATGAAGCCCCCCTCAAGATGAGATTTCCCATCTACTAGTAGAGTAAGATCCCTGAAAGATGATCAGGTTGATAGGTTCGAGGTGGACGTGTGGTGACACATGGAGCTGACGAATACTAATCGATCGAGGACTTAACCACACACATGCGATTCTTGTCACCCTTCGTTATTTAGTTTTGAAAGAATGAATTTTCTTTTGAAAAAACGCTTGATATTATCTTGAAAATAAGTATAATATATTTTGTCCCTCTACAATGGGACAAGGGTTTTGAGAGGTAACCAGTTTGACGTCATTGACGAAAGAAGATGACAAAAAATGCGCCTATTCAAAAGAAACCTACATAAGAAATAAAAGGGTTTTGAGAAACAAGTAGTTTGAGGAATCAACTGAGGAAACCGAGGAGCGTACTCCGGTACGTGACGACGTTGACGAAAGAAGATGACAAAAAATGCGCCTATTCAAAAGAAACCTACATAAGAAATAAAAGGGTTTTGAGAAACAAGCAGTTTGAGGAATCAACTGAGGAAACCGAGGAGCGTACTCCGGTACGTGACGACGTTGGCGAAAGAAGATGACAAAAAAATGCGCCGTTTATCAAAAGCCGTATACTATATGTCTGGTGATGATGGCAAAGAGGCCACACCCGTTCCCATGCCGAACACGGAAGTTAAGCTCTTTAGCGCCAATGGTAGTTGGGGGTCTCCCCCTGTGAGAGTAGGACGTTGCCAGGCTGACAAAAAGGGATTAGTAACAATTAGGTTGCTAGTTCCTTTTTTTTGTTTGCATTAAATAAGTTTGTAAGTTTCCTCCTACTTTTTGAACACGCACTTTTACACTAATTACCTTAAGCACCTTCCATTCAAAATTCAAAGTATCGCTTAAAAAAACTCATTTTTCAGAATACTAAATTTTATCTTTTCACTATAGCTTTCCACAAGACATTATAGTAACATCAAATATAAAAATAAAAGGGGGAAGGACACATGATTCGTTATCCAATTTTATCAAATGACGCAACAGTTGGTGTAACTGCACCATCGTCAGGTGTCCCGGTAGAACTTCATCATTTGTTACATCAAGCAAGGGAGAAATTTCAAGAACAAAACGTTCAAGTCGTTTTTGGGGAGACGGTATGGACTCAAAAGAAAGCAAAATCTGCGGATGCAAAAACAAGAGCAAATGAATTTAATCAAATGATGCAAAACGATAATGTTGACGTAATCATTCCTCCTTGGGGTGGAGAACTTTTAATTGAAACTTTAGAGTACATAGATTTTGAGAACATTAAGGAAAAGTGGATAGTAGGTTATTCCGATACAAGTCTTCTCCTGCTAGCAATTACTTTAAAGACTGGAATAGCAACAGCCCATGGAACGAATTTTGTTGACTTAAGGGGCAAAGAAACTGATCCGACGACAGCGATGTGGAAAACCGTTTTATCCACGGAAGTTGGTTCTTCTGTCGTTCAGTATTCCTCTCCTTTCTATCAAAAAGAATGGAAGCATGGGAATCCAACACCTGTTGTTTTCAATTTAACAGAAAAGACGGAATGGAAAACGATCTCTTGTAAAGAACAGTCTTTAAAAGGAAGATTGTTAGGAGGGTGTATCGATGTTATTCGTCATTTAGCAGGAACACCTTTCGGAAATATTCAATCCTTTCAACAAAAATATATTCATGATGAACCAATTATATGGTTCTTTGAAAATTGTGAGTTGTCGACAACAGATTTGAGACGTTCTTTAGTACAAATGAAATTAGCTGGCTGGTTTGATCATTGCTCAGGTGTTTTATTTGGTAGGAGTGAAGCCAATCATTCTGTAGGTGACTATACCGTAGAGGATGTTTATTGGGATCTGTCAGAAGAATTAAATGTTCCGATCATTTATGATATTGATTGTGGTCACAAGCCGCCACAAGTTACTTTGATCAATGGTGCATTTGCGGAGGTAACAGTTGAAAATGGAAAAGGAAAGGTCACTCAATGTTTTCGCTCATAAGGAAAGCTTGTGGAGAGGTTGATTCGAATTGAACGCTCCTATCCCTATAGAAGAAAAGAAACTTCTTTATGATTATATTTACAACGACTATCTTTTGGAACAGTTAGATCAAGATCGAACATTTTTTGAAAAATCCAAGATGAGAATACCTGATGTATATGAAAACTTAATGGATGACATTGTTGATGTTATTGGCAAGGATTTAAGGAAGATACAGGTGCAGATGAGAGAGAAAGAATTGTCAGTTGAAGCTCCTGTACAGCTTGATGATTGGTTTATTGAATACGTTTATCATGCTCATGGTTATTATGGTACGTTTCGTTTTTGGAAGTCAGCATTGAATTTGGAGGCTAATAAGCGGTTGGAAGCCGTTCGTGAAAGGCTCTATAAATAACATGTGACGCAGGAAGTTCGTTTCTCAAATGGTGCATTTTGAAGTACAATGACTTTAGGAATACAATTGCAGATAAGATTGGAAAGGAAGAAAGAATATTTGACAAAAAAACGAACGAAGGAAAAGTTTTATGTCCAAGATAATGAAACGCTTTCAGATTGCTTAAAAAGAATGGAAGAACAAGGATATGTTCCTGTTCAAAGAATGGAAGAGCCGATCTTCAAAGAAGTAGATAAAAACGGTCATCCAGATATTCAACCGTGTGGAAGGAAAGTTGTATTTATAGGACAAAAGAAAACAAAAGACGAACATTAATTATTTTAATAAACTTTAATGTTCGATTTTTATTGACTGTTTACTTGTAGATTGTTAATATGAAGTTGAAAATGAATGGACCTCGTATAATGTTGGGGATATGGCCCAAAAGTTTCTACCCGATAACCGTAAATTATTGGACTATGAGGGAAAGTGAATAGTAGGATTTATCATTCAATCTGAATTTGGATGATCTAAGCCTTATTTTTATTTACTTTCTCTCTTAAACCATAGAGAGAGTCTGTAAATAAAGATGAGGCTTTTTGTGTCGCTCCTTTTATTTTATTAGAGGATGACTGACGGTAGATGATTGATTGCGCCCTATCACTTTTCGTACTACATAACATAAAAGGGGGATTACTAGTGAAACCATTAGTTGGCGTTATTATGGGGAGTACGTCAGATTGGGAAACCATGAAATATAGCTGTGAAGTGTTAGACGAACTCGATATTCCGTATGAGAAACGTGTTGTATCTGCGCACCGGACTCCTGATTTAATGTTTGCATATGCTGAGGAGGCAAAAGAAAGAGGGATAAACGTGATTATAGCAGGAGCAGGTGGAGCGGCTCATTTACCTGGAATGGTTGCTTCTAAAACGACCTTACCCGTTATTGGTGTACCTGTTCAATCACAGACGTTAAATGGTCTAGACTCCTTATTATCCATTGTACAAATGCCAGGGGGTGTACCTGTAGCAACAGTCGCTATTGGGAAAGCAGGATCCATGAATGCCGGTCTATTAGCAGCAGAAATTCTTTCGTTACAGTCGAAAAATATTCATAACAAGTTAGTAGAGAGAAAAGAGAATATTAAACAACGAGTATTAGAGAGTAGTGATCAGCTTGTTTAATCAAACGATTTCACCAGGGGCAACAATCGGCATTATCGGCGGTGGGCAACTCGGTCGGTATATGGCTATTGCAGCTAGACATTTAGGTTATAAAGTAGCGGTATTAGACCCAACGCCTGATTCCCCATGTGCTCAGGTGAGTGACTATGAAATTATTGCGCCTTTTGATGATCAAGAAGCGATTGAGCGCTTGGCATCCATGAGTGATGTGATAACTTATGAGTTTGAAAATATTGATGCGAAAAGATTGAATTGGCTAGAGGAGAATGTTTATCTTCCTCAAGGAAGCGACTTGTTGACAAAGACGCAGGATCGAGAACTTGAGAAAAAAGCAATTCAAGAGGCAGGTGTGTCTGTAGCACCATATGAAATCGTAAAGAAACCTGAAGATATAGAAGACATCTTAGAAAAGCTAGAATTTCCTGCTGTTATTAAAACATGTCTTGGAGGATATGATGGCAAGGGGCAAATCGTTATTCGATCAACAGAAGACGTTCCACATGCCAAAAAGCTTAGCAGTGATACTAGGTGTGTTGTTGAAAAATGGATTCCGTTTGAAAAAGAAATTTCCGTTATTGTTACAAGAAGTACGACAGGTGAGGTGACTACCTTCCCGATAGCAGAGAACATTCATCAAGAGAATATTTTACACCAATCGATTGTTCCAGCAAGAATAGCAAAGGATATTAAAGAGAAGGCAAAAGCAATGGCACTGAAACTAGCCGATCATTTTCAGCTAGTTGGGACGCTGGCTGTCGAGATGTTTGTGACAAAAGAGGGAGACGTATTTGTAAATGAGTTAGCTCCTCGTCCGCATAATTCTGGGCATTACACGTTAGATTTATGCAAAGTATCTCAGTTTGAACAACACATTCGTTCCATATGTGGACTTCCGTTAGGACAGACGGACCTTCTAAGCGAAGGGGTAATGGTTAACCTTATTGGAGATCAAATCCATTTGATTGAAAAAGACAGGGGTCTTTTAGTGGATGGGAAACTATATGATTATGGAAAAAAAGAAGTAAAACCGAAGAGAAAGATGGGACATGTAACGTTTTATTCACGAGAACATATGGAAAAAATAGAAAAACATCCGATTTGGAAGAAAGATGAGGCGTTGATATGATCGAACGTTATACAAGACCAGAAATGGGAGCAATATGGACAGAAGAAAATCGCTTTAAAGCATGGTTAGAGGTAGAGATCTTAGCTTGTGAAGCGTGGGCGGAACTTGGAGAAATTCCGAAAGAAGATGTAAAGATATTGAGAGAGAAAGCATCATTTGATATTGAGAGGATAAAAGAGATAGAAAATGAGACAAAGCATGATGTGGTGGCGTTTACTCGTGCTGTGTCAGAAACATTAGGAGAGGAAAAGAAATGGGTGCATTATGGATTAACATCGACGGACGTAGTAGACACGGCATTATCCTATGTGCTCAAACAGGCAAACGAAATCTTGTTAGCCGACTTAAATCGTTTTGTTGACGTATTGAAAGAGAAGGCAAGAGAGCAAAAATATACGGTCATGATGGGGAGAACACATGGCGTTCATGCGGAACCAACGACATTTGGCTTAAAGCTAGCCCTCTGGTATGAGGAAATGAAGAGAAATGTCGAGAGGTTTACGCAAGCAGCTGAAGGCATTCAATTTGGAAAGATATCGGGGGCAGTTGGAACCTATGCCAATATTGACCCGTTCGTTGAAGCGTATGTGTGTGAAAAGCTTGGCTTAAAAGCGGCACCTATCTCGACGCAAACGCTGCAAAGAGACCGACACGCTCATTATATGAGTACACTTGCACTCATCGCAGCTTCTATTGAAAAGTTTGCAGTAGAAATTAGAGGTTTACAAAAAAGTGAAACAAGAGAGGTTGAAGAATTTTTCTCGAAAGGACAAAAGGGATCTTCAGCGATGCCTCATAAACGAAATCCAATCGGATCAGAAAATATGACAGGGTTAGCAAGGACGATTCGTGGGTATATGGTAACTGCCTATGAAAATGTAGCGCTTTGGCATGAGCGAGATATCTCGCATTCTTCATCCGAGAGAATCATTCTCCCAGATGCAACGATCGCCTTAAACTATATGCTTAATCGTTTTAGTGGAATCATCGAAAACTTGACTGTTTTTCCTGAAAACATGAAACGTAATATGGATCGAACCTTCGGATTGATTTATTCTCAGCAAGTCATGCTTGCGTTAATTAACAAAGGGATGACAAGAGAGGAAGCGTACGATTTAGTTCAACCAATCGCCATGAAATCATGGGAAAAACAAGTTCCATTCCGTCACTTAGTAGAAACAGAAGAGCAAATCACATCACAATTATCAATGAAGGAAATAACGGCTTGCTTTGATTATCACTACCATATCAAGCATGTGGATATGATTTTCAAACGCGTCAATCTAGATTAAAGAGGTTGGTTAATTATTTTCAATACAATGATAAGCAACAAGAGGGGGTATAGACCATGGATTTTACAAAGGGATCTTTACTTTACGAAGGTAAAGCAAAAAAAATATATGAAACCAATCATGCCGATGTGGTTCTCGTTGAATATAAAGATTCAGCTACGGCTTTTAATGGAGAAAAAAAAGCAACTATTACTGGTAAAAGCAGACTAAATAACATGATCTCAAGTTTGTTATTTTCAGAGCTGAAACGAAGCAATATCTCTTCGCACTTTGTTGAACAAGTATCGGAAACAGAGCAACTTGTACAAAAAGTAGAGATTATTCCAATAGAGGTCGTTGTTCGAAATATTGTGGCTGGAAGTCTCTCGAAACGCCTCGGTATTGAAGAAGGAACCGCCTTAAAGAAACCAATTATCGAATTTTATTATAAAGATGATCAGTTAGGGGATCCATTTATTAATGAAGCGCATATTGAAGAATTAAGTCTTGCAACTGATGCCCAACTATTGTTTATCAAAAGAGAAGCGTTCAAAGTGAATGACGTATTGAAAAGATATTTTAAAGAAAAGGATATTGAGCTTGTAGACTTTAAACTTGAGTTCGGAACTAGCGATCAAGGGGAAGTGCTATTAGCAGATGAAATATCACCAGATACGTGCCGTTTATGGGATGTGACGACAGGGGAAAAGCTAGATAAAGATGTTTTTAGACGAGAGATTGGTAGTTTAACAGAAGCCTATCAAAAATTGTTAGATCGTATAAGGGGAGAGGTCAATCATGGTTAAGGTGAAAGTTCATGTTATGTTAAAGGAAAGTGTATTAGATCCGCAAGGGAGTGCGGTGCAAAAGGCGCTTCATTCGATGAATTATCAAGAAGTGAAAGATGTACGAATTGGAAAGTATATGGAGCTGCAAATGGAGCAAGGTGAGGGAGACTTAGACACTAGAATTAAAGAGATGTGTGAAAAGCTTCTTGCGAATCCTGTCATAGAGGATTACACGTATGAGGTGGAGGAGGTTGTCGCTCCGTGAAGTTTGCCGTTATTGTCTTTCCAGGATCCAATTGTGATATCGACATGTATCATGCAATAAAGGATGAATTAGGCGAGGACATGGACTATGTTCGCCATGATGCTACTGATTTATCTTCCTATGATGGAGTATTGCCGCCTGGCGGCTTTTCTTATGGAGATTACTTACGTTCAGGAGCGATTGCTCAGTTTTCAACTATCATGAAAGAAGTTGTCCGAGCAGCGAATGAAGGAAAACCTGTCTTAGGAGTATGTAACGGATTCCAAATCTTACTTGAAGTTGGGTTGTTACCTGGTGCAATGAAACGAAATCAACAGTTGAAATTTATTTGTAAGCCGGTTGAATTGGTCGTCGAAAATCACGAAACGATGTTTACAAGCGGATATCAACAAGGTCAAAAGATTACGATCCCAATTGCTCATGGAGAGGGCAACTATGAATGTGACGATGAAACGTTAAAGCAGTTAAAGAAAAATAACCAAATCGTTTTCACGTATGATCATAATCCAAATGGAAGTGTAAACAATATTGCTGGCATTGTCAATGAACAAGGTAACATATTAGGGATGATGCCTCATCCGGAGCGAGCGGTCGATAAGCTTCTAGGAAGTGATGATGGATTAACGTTATTTAAATCAATCGTAAAAAACTGGAGGGAAACTCATGTCGCAACCTATTGAGCCAACAGCAAAACAGATCAAAGATGAAAAACTATATCAACAAATGGGAGTTAGTGATGATGAGTTTCGATTAGTTGAATCGATTTTAGGACGTTTGCCTAATTATACTGAGATCGGAATTTTTTCAGTTATGTGGTCGGAGCACTGTAGTTATAAAAACTCAAAGCCTCTTTTAAAAAAGTTTCCAACCGATGGTGAACGAGTCCTCCAAGGTCCAGGAGAAGGGGCTGGAATTGTCGATATTGGGGACAATCAAGCCGTCGTCTTTAAAATTGAGAGCCATAATCATCCATCTGCCATCGAACCTTATCAAGGAGCTGCGACAGGGGTTGGAGGAATTATCCGTGATGTGTTTTCAATGGGAGCTAGACCGATTGCATTATTAAATTCGTTACGGTTTGGAGAATTAACGACACCTCGAGTAAAATACTTATTTGAAGAAGTCGTAGCCGGAATTGCAGGTTACGGTAATTGTATCGGAATTCCAACCGTTGGAGGAGAAGTTCAATTTGATCCATCATATGATGGAAACCCACTTGTGAATGCGATGTGTGTCGGTTTAATTGATCATCAAGATATTAAAAAAGGGCAAGCGAAAGGTGTCGGCAATACCGTCATGTATGTAGGTGCGAAAACAGGTCGTGATGGTATACATGGAGCTACCTTTGCATCAGAAGAGCTGACAGAATCATCGGAAGAAAAACGACCAGCCGTTCAAGTAGGGGACCCATTTATGGAGAAGCTGCTTCTTGAAGCTTGTTTAGAGGTCGTTCAATCAGATGCACTTGTAGGAATTCAAGATATGGGGGCCGCAGGACTCACAAGTTCATCTGCAGAGATGGCCAGTAAAGCTGGATCAGGAATTGAAATGAACTTAAATTTAGTTCCGCAAAGAGAAAAGGGTATGACGCCTTATGAAATGATGCTTTCAGAATCACAAGAAAGAATGCTGTTAGTAATTGAAAAAGGTCGTGAGCAAGAAATTGTTGATCTTTTTGAGAAATATGACTTAGATGCAGTAGCGATTGGTCGGGTGACAGATGATAAAATGCTTCGCCTCCTTCACAAAGGGGAAATCGTTTCTGAAATCCCTGTCGATGCTTTAGCGGAGGAAGCACCTGTTTACGAAAAACCATCCAGTGAACCAGAAATGTATAAACAAAATCAACAGCAACCTAATTATGTTCCTCATGTAGACAATTACGAGGAGATGCTGAAAACTCTATTAAAACAACCGACGATTGCCAGCAAGGAATGGGTATATGACCAATACGATTACATGGTGAGAACCAATACAGTGGTTACACCTGGATCGGATGCAGCTGTGTTAAGAATTAGAGATACAAACAAAGCGTTAGCCATGACAACAGACTGTAACTCAAGATATTTATATTTGGATCCACAAGAAGGTGGAAAGATCGCTGTGGCAGAAGCAGCAAGAAATATTGTTGCCTCTGGAGGAACTCCTTTAGCCGTGACGGATTGTTTGAATTTTGGGAGTCCAGAAAAACCGGAAATCTTTTGGCAAATGGAAAAGGCTGTGGATGGCATGAGTGAAGCATGCCGAACATTAAAAACACCTGTCATTGGCGGGAATGTTTCTTTATATAATGAAACAAACGGAACTGCTGTCTATCCAACACCGGTCGTTGGAATGGTGGGATTAATAGAACAGACCGAACATATTACGACCCAGCATTTTAAACAAGCCGATGATCTTATCTATTTATTAGGAGAAACAGAAGCAGAATTTGGCGGAAGTGAAATTCAAAAGGTTTTAGAAGGTAGAATCTTTGGCAAACCACCAAAGCTGGATCTTGATGAAGAGCAAAAACGAAGTCAGCAGTTACTAGACGCTATTCGTCAAGGACTTGTTCAGTCCGCTCACGATTTATCAGAGGGGGGTCTTGCTGTAGCTTTAGCGGAAAGCTTGTTTACTCATCAAGGCCTAGGAGCTGAAGTTACCATTGAAGACAATCCAGCTGTTTCCTTATTTAGTGAAAGTCAGTCAAGATTTCTTGTGACGGTGAAAAAAGAAAACCAAGAGCGGTTTGAAGAGCTTGTTGAAGCGAAGCAAATCGGCATTGTTACAAATGGAGGGAGACTTGAAATCCGTTCCTCTTCTGAACAGCCTATTGTTTCTACATCTTCTCTAGAATTAGAGAGAGAATGGAAAGGAGTATTCCATGCTTGCTGAACTAAAGGGGTTAAATGAAGAATGTGGTGTTTTCGGTGTGTGGGGGCATAAAGATGCAGCTGAACTTACTTATTACGGTTTGCATAGCCTTCAACACCGTGGTCAAGAAGGTGCGGGTATTGTCACAACCGATGGTGACTCTTTATATTGTGTAAAAGGTGTGGGTCTAGTAAACGACGTGTTTAGTCAAAGTCGTTTAAAGGAGCTCACAGGTCATTCTGCTATCGGGCATGTTCGTTATGCAACGGCTGGTGGTGGAGGATATGAAAATGTCCAGCCCCTCTTATTTCGCTCTCAAAATGGGTCACTTGCTCTTGCTCATAATGGTAACTTAGTGAATGCAAAAGCTTTGAAGCACCAATTAGAAGGGCAAGGAAGTATTTTTCAAACAACCTCGGACACGGAAGTGCTTGCTCATTTAATTAAACGATCGGGGTATTTATCCTTGAAAGAACGAGTGAAAAATGCCTTATCAATGTTAAAAGGGGCTTATGCGTTTGTTATGATGACCGAAACGGAGATGATGGTTGCGTTAGATCCGAATGGATTACGCCCGATTTCCCTCGGAATGTTAGGAGATTCCTACGTCGTTGCATCAGAAACATGTGCGTTTGATCTAATTGGAGCGGAATATTTAAGGGATGTCGAACCAGGTGAGTTGCTCGTTATTAGTGATAAAGGTCTTGAGGTCGAACGTTTTGCCAACTGTAATCGAGCACTTTGCAGTATGGAATATATTTATTTCTCGCGACCTGATAGTAACATTAATGGTATTAACGTTCATACGGCAAGGAAGAACTTAGGGAAAAAGCTAGCGCTTGAATCACCAATTGAAGCTGATGTTGTTACAGGAGTACCAGATTCGAGTATTTCAGCTGCCATTGGGTATGCCGAGGAATCGGGTATTCCTTATGAACTAGGACTAATCAAAAATCGCTATGTAGGTCGAACATTTATTCAACCTTCACAGTCTTTGCGAGAACAAGGGGTGAAAATGAAGCTTTCTCCAGTTCGAGGAGTGGTTGATGGGAAACGAGTCGTGATGGTGGATGATTCCATTGTTAGGGGAACGACAAGTAGAAGAATCGTGACAATGTTAAAAGAAGCAGGTGCAAAAGAAGTTCATGTTCGAATTAGCTCACCACCAATTGCACACCCTTGCTTTTACGGAATTGATACGTCTACTCATGCAGAGCTAATTGCAGCTAAACATAGTGTGGAAGAAATTAGACAAATCATTGGTGCAGATTCCTTAACCTTTTTAAGTCAACAAGGATTGATTGAAGGGCTTGGTCGTCCTTATGAAGGAGAGTTAAAAGGGCAATGTATGGCCTGTTTTTCTGGGAACTATCCGACAGAAATTTATGCTGATACCGTGCTACCTCATGAAAAAGTATAAGAAGAAATTACGGCAAAGCTTCTTAATAGGAAGAGGGGAAATGAAATGTCCAATATATATAAACAAGCAGGAGTCGATATAGAGGCTGGGTATGAAGCGGTTGATCGAATGAAAAAGCATGTTGGAAAAACCAATCGCCTAGGAGTAATGGGCGCTTTAGGTGGATTTGGAGGGATGTTTGATCTTTCACAATTAAATTATAAGGAGCCGGTTCTCGTATCGGGAACAGATGGTGTTGGGACGAAGCTCAAACTCGCTTATCAAGCCAATAAACACGATTCAATCGGTATTGATGCAGTAGCCATGTGCGTGAATGATATTTTACTCAAGGAGCGGAACCGTTGTTTTTTCTCGATTATTTAGCGCTAGGCAAGTCAGACCCTCAGAAAATTGAACAAATCGTCAAAGGGGTGGCAACAGGATGTGAAATCGCAGGTTGTGCTCTAATTGGCGGTGAGACGGCTGAAATGCCAGGGATCTATGATGAAGATGAATACGATATTGCTGGTTTTGCAGTCGGTGCTGCGGAGAAGTCGGAATTGGTGACGGGTGCTAAAATTGAAGAAGGTGACTTGGTGATTGGACTTCCATCCAGTGGTATTCATAGTAACGGCTTTTCACTTGTGAGAAAGATTGTGGAAGAGAGTTCATTGGACTTACAACATAATTATGTCGAGAATCGTCCTCTTATAGATGAACTGTTAACGCCAACAAGTATTTATGTCCCTTCAGTCTTACCTTTAGTAAAACGAGGATTAATAAGCGGAATGGCCCATATTACGGGAGGCGGATTTATTGAAAATATTCCGCGCATGTTGCCGGAAGGTTTAGCAGCAGAGATTGATTTCGGCTCTTGGCCCATTCCGAAAATCTTTGACTTCCTTATGGAGGAAGGGAAGATCACAAGACAAGCAATGTTTGAAGTATTTAACATGGGAATTGGGTTTGTTTGTGTGATTAAAGAAGAAGATCTGTCTATGGTGATTCAGTCACTTGAGGAAAAAGGACAACCCGCTTATTTAATCGGTAGAACCAAAAAAGGAGAAGGGTTGTCTTTTGGCGGGGGAGAGATATGAAAAAGATTGCTATTTTTGCCTCAGGAAGCGGAAGCAATTTTCAAGCAATTGTTGATTACTTTAAACAAGAAAATATAAATATAGACATTTGTTTGCTCGTTTGTGATCGCCCACATGCGAAAGTAATTGAGAGAGCGAAAAAAGAAGGAATAGCAAGTTTTGTCTTTTCTGCTCAAGATTATATAGACAAGCAGGCCTTCGAAAAAGAAATATTAAAGAATTTAACCCGTTTAAAAGTGGATCTAATTGTTTTAGCCGGTTATATGAGATTGATAGGAGAGACATTATTAGAAGCTTATCAAGACCAAATCATTAATCTACATCCGTCTTTATTGCCGTCTTTTCCTGGAAAGGACGCGATTAACCAAGCATTCGATGCCAATGTGAAAGTGACTGGTGTAACCATTCATTATGTTGATGAAGGAATGGATACAGGTCCAATTATTGCCCAAGAACCCGTTCGAATTGATAACGATGATACGACCGAAACGTTAACGGAACGGATTCATAAGGTGGAGCATCAATTATATCCTAAAGTTATTAAAGATCTATTAATAGAGGAGTGAACCGTATTGGCCATTAAACGAGCCCTAGTTAGTGTCTATCATAAAGAAGGAATTGTCGATTTTGTCAAAGAGTTAGTCTCGATGGGAGTAGAAGTCATATCAACAGGTGGAACGAAAAAGCTCCTCCAAGAAAACGGTATAGAGGTTATCTCGATTTCAGAAGTGACGAACTTTCCAGAAATCATGGACGGAAGAGTCAAGACCCTTCACCCGGCTATTCATAGTGGATTACTAGCTGTAAGAGATAATAAGGAGCATATGGAGACGTTAAGCGATTTAGGGATAACCCCAATTGATTTAGTCGTCGTAAATTTATATCCCTTTAAAGAAACGATCACCAAAAAGACGGTTACTTTTGAGGATGCGATTGAAAACATTGATATTGGCGGACCAACGATGTTGCGTTCAGCAGCAAAAAACCATCAAGATGTAACCGTAGTAGTAGACCCTAATGATTATCAAACGGTCGTGAATCAATTATCGAGTGACGGAGATGTCGATCATAAAACCCGCAAGCAATTAGCTGCAAAAGTCTTTCGTCATACAGCAGCTTATGATGCGTTAGTTTCTTCTTATTTGACGGAGCAAGCAGGTGAGACAGATCCAGAAAGTTTGACCTTTACATATGAAAAACAACAATCGCTTCGATATGGTGAAAATCCACATCAACAGGCGACTTTTTATAAACAGCCACTCGGTACGGAAGTGTCGATTGCAAGAGTAAAACAGCTTCATGGCAAGGAGCTTTCCTATAATAATATTAAAGATGCGGATGCCGCTGTGCATATCGTGCGTGAGTTTAATGAGCCATGCGCAGTCGCCGTTAAGCATATGAACCCTTGTGGAGTCGGAGTTGGAGATACAATCAATGAAGCATTCAAACGAGCGTATGAAGCCGATTCCACTTCCATATTTGGGGGGATTGTTGCCCTAAACAGAGAAGTAGATCGGGAGCTAGCGATACAATTAAACGAGATCTTTTTAGAAATTGTCATTGCTCCTCGTTTTACAGACGATGCGTTGGAAATATTAACGCAAAAGAAAAACATTAGACTTCTTACTTTAAATGTAAGAGCAGAAGCAAAGGCTGAAAAACAACTGACTTCCGTAAAAGGAGGACTTCTCATTCAGGACGAAGATACGGGTTCTCTTGATAAAGAACAAACAACCATCCCAACGAAGCGTGAGCCAACTGAAGAAGAGTGGAATGATTTACAACTAGCATGGAAGGTAGTTAAACATGTGAAATCCAATGCAATTGTATTGGCGAAAGACAATATGACCATCGGAATTGGAGCAGGACAAATGAATCGAGTAGGTGCTGCAAAAATCGCCTTGGAGCAAGCGGGAGAAGAAACACATGGAAGTGCATTGGCATCTGATGCTTTTTTCCCTATGGCTGATACAGTAGAAGTGGCTGCTAAGGCAGGCGTAACGACAATCATTCAACCGGGTGGATCTATTCGAGACGAAGAATCCATTCAAAAAGCAGATGAATATGGAATCGCTATGGTTTTTACTGGAATGCGTCATTTTAAGCATTAAGAAAGGAGGAACACCTCGTATGAATATTTTAATCATCGGTTCAGGTGGTCGTGAGCATGCACTTGCTTGGAAGGTTTCGCAAAGTCCACTTGTAGAGAAAGTATTTGTAGCACCAGGAAACGACGGCATGAACGATGTCGCAACCATGATTCCTATCCAAGAAAATAACCATGAAGAACTCGTTCATTTTGCCAAAGATAACGAGATCGGGTTAACGATTGTTGGACCGGAAGTACCGTTATTAAACGGAATTGTGGATCTCTTTCAGGAGGAAGGCTTACGAATTTTTGGACCAATGAAAGAAGCGGCTGAAATTGAAGGAAGTAAGTCGTTTGCCAAAAAAATAATGAAAGATTATCATATTGCAACAGCAGAATATGAGGTTTTTACCGACTATGAAAGAGCCGTTCATTATATTGAAGAAAAAGGCACTCCGATTGTCATTAAAGCAGATGGGTTAGCTGCTGGAAAAGGTGTCGTGATTGCAAAGACACAAAACGAAGCTGTCGACACATTGAGAGATTATTTACAGGACGGAAAATTTGGCAAGGCTAGCAAAAAAGTCGTCATTGAAGAATTTTTAGAAGGACAAGAATTTTCGTTAATGGCTTTTGTCCGTCACGAAAAAGTATATCCAATGGTCATCGCTCAAGATCATAAACCAGCATTTGATGGAGACCAAGGTCCGAATACAGGAGGTATGGGTGCCTATTCTCCTGTCCCACAAATTCCAAACCGAATGGTTGACGAGGCAATTGAATCCATTTTGAAGCCAACAGCTAAAGCTTTAGTAGAGAAAGAGACACCTTTTACTGGCATCTTATATGCAGGATTAATTGCCACTTCTGAGGGGCCAAAAGTGATTGAATTTAATGCCAGATTTGGTGATCCGGAAACTCAAGTCGTTTTACCACGATTACAATCAGATATCGTTGAAGTCATGCTTAACATTTTACATGACCAACCCGTTACTCTAAAGTGGTCTGAAGAGGCAGTTGTTGGCGTTGTTCTTGCTTCAAAAGGATACCCAAACAGCTATGAAAAAGGCGTTCAGATCGGGACATTAGCTTCTGAAGATCGTAATACGAAGGTTTTTCATGCGGGGACAACCTTTGATGGTACTCAATACCGAACAAATGGGGGAAGGGTGGCAGCAGTCGTCGGAATTGGCTCGGATTTATTAGAAGCTAAAACCCTCACCTATCATCAAGTGGATCAAGTAATGACAGATGGATTATTTGTCCGACGAGATATTGCACATAAAGCATTGCAAAACAAGTAACTCAAGAATTACTTTTGCGTTTTTTAATAAAAACAAACAAAAAGGCAATGATACTGCCAATTACACATGCAAGAACAAAAGTAACATCCGTTATATATTCTAAAAACATTGTTCATCATTCCAATCTAATGATAAAGATGACTCCACCAGAAATGGTGGAGTATTGCTTACTATTCAGGTTGTGGTTCGTAATGATGGGACGAGTCTGAGTGGCATTCTGTTTTCTTTGTCATAAGATTGTACATATGAACCATAGGACAATACCTTAATATACCTTCGCCAACTTTCATTGCTCCTAACATCATGATTAATAAATATGAATCCTTCCAAGGCATTTTTGTATATTTGGAAGAAGCCCATGATAACATAGATAATCCACAAGTAATTCTCATCAAAGCGTTCAGTATACTAATATTTGGTTTAACCATCTATATCAGTTCCTTTACTATTTTTTTGAAGACCCTTTTAATTGGAATCCTTTAAGAATTGAATCCATGATAAGCTTTTAAAGACTTTAAATAGCTCCATTTTTTCTCAAAAGGTTTTTAAATTGTCAAAAAATACTCAAATTATTTTCGTACGGTCTTTGGTCGGGTATGTTACCATTAAACTAATTTACAATATGGGAGAGGTTTAACAATGCCCAAACGATTCCATTGGAAAACAAAACAAATGAAAGAACAAATAGATATTTTATCAAATCCAGATCAGTTGACCATATGTTTGTTAAATGCAACCATTTTACAACCGTATTTAAACAGGTGGATCCAAGCAAATGTTTGGATTTACAAAGATCGTATTATATATATTGGAGATGAGCTTCCAAAGAACTATGATCACATCGAGGTAGTTGATTGCCAAGGAAAATATATAGTTCCAGGCTATATCGAACCACATGCTCATCCGTTTCAACTTTATAATCCCCATTCATTGGCGGAGTATGTATCAAAGACAGGAACCACTTTTTTCTTTTGTGATAACTTATTCTTCTTGTTACAATACGCAAAAAAGAAAGCGTTTTCAGTTGTCGATCAACTCAATAAGACACCTATAGGTTTTTATTGGTGGGCAAGATATGATTTACAAACAGAAGTGTTAAATGAGGAAAAGATTTTTACACCAGAAATCTTTAAGCAATGGCTTGAACATCCATACACCATACAAGGGGGAGAATTAACAGGTTGGCCTAAACTTCTTTCGGGTGATCAATTTATGCTTCATCAACTTCAAGAAACAAAAAATGTTCAAAGAAGAATTGAAGGGCATTTACCAGGAGCCTCCTTTAATACGTTAACGAAAATGAAATTAGCAGGTGTGGATAGTGATCATGAATCAATGACAGGAGAAGACGTTTATAAACGTCTTTTAGCTGGATATCACGTCTCTCTTCGTCATTCTTCCATCAGGCCGGACTTGCGAAACATACTAAAAGAAATGAGCGAGTATCAAATTGATTGTTACGATCATTTATTTTTGACTACTGATGGCTCTTCACCTAGCTTTTACGAACAAGGAATGATCAATCAGCTTATTAAAATATGTCTTGAGGAAGATGTTCCTGCTATTGAAGCTTATAAAATGAGTGCGTTTAATATTGCCAAATATCATGGCTTAGATCATCTGATGGGCGTAATTGGGCCAGGTCGATATGCTACGCTTAATGTGCTAGAAAGCATCGATAATCCAACGCCCGTTTCCGTTATGGCTAAAGGAAAATGGTTAGTGAAAGATGGTGTTGATCAAGGACCTCTTCCTAACTTTAATTGGAGTGAATCTGATGCACTTCCTCTTTCTTTAGACTGGGAATTAACAAAGGATGATTTGCAATTTTCAATGCCTATTGGTATGAATATGAAAAATTCTGTTATTATGGAACCATATTCGATTACTCGTGATCACTCTAATGAGCAGTTATCGACGGATCATGATGAAAGCTTTCTGTTATTGATTGATAAAAACGGAGAATGGAGAATAAATACGTTTTTAAAAGGGTTTGCTAGTCATATTCAAGGGTTTGCTAGTTCATATTCGACAACAGGTGATATAATCGTAATTGGAAAAAGTAAATCTGACATGATTCTTGCATTTAATCAGTTAAAGAGGATAGGTGGAGGGATCGTACTTGCTGAAAAAGGAGAAATTCTTCATGAAATTCCTCTGCACATAGAGGGAAGAGCTTCTTTGCATCCTTTTTCTATTGTAATGGAAGAAGAGAGAAAGCTCGTTCAGTTGATGCAAGAGAGGGGTTATCGTTTTCGAGATCCTATTTACACCCTGTTGTTTTTATCTTCTACGCATTTACCGTATATACGAGTTACTCAGCGCGGAATATACGATGTCATGAAAAAAACGGTACTCTTTCCGTCTATAATGCGTTAAAATATAGAAGTGAAAAGAGAAAGGTGTGTTTTTTTGAAAAGATTTATCATCATGGTGGTTACAATGGTACTTCTTGTAGTTGGTTGTTCAAATAAGGAAAATGTTGAAGTGGACCAGACAAAAGAACAAAAACCAGTTACAGAACAAAAAGTCGAAGAAAGAGAAGTCATCACTTATCCATTAACAGGTTTAGATGATGGTGAAGACATTAATCAACGCCCATTAGCTATAGTGATTAATAATCATCCAAAAGCACGGCCTCAATCTGGTTTAGAGCAGGCGGATATTGTATACGAAGTATTAGCAGAAGGAAATGTGACACGATTTTTAGCTGTTTTTCAAAGTGAAATGCCAACTGGTTTAATAGGGCCTGTTCGTAGTGCTCGAGATTATTTTATTGATTTAAGCAAAGGATATGACGCTATATTCGTATCACATGGCTGGAGTGGAAGTGCGAAGGAAAAGCTTCAAACATTAAAAGAGGCCGATTATATAAATGGACTTTTTTATGATGGCAGTTTATTTCAAAGGGTAGATTTTCGAAGTGCTCCCCATAACTCTTATATTTCATATGACAATTTAAAAAATGGGGCAGAACAATTAGGATACGAATTCGAGTCAGAGGTTGATCCAATGACATTTTACGAAGAGGATAACGAAATAGTAGGAGAAGATCAAGAGACTGTGACCATCGCCTATAGTAATTCAAATACGTGGAAGGTAACGTATCAATATAATTCATCTAATCAAAACTACGAACGTTATTCCAATGATGAACTAACGGTTGATTTGGAAACAGAAAACCCTATTCAACTAGATAATGTACTGGTTGTTGAAGCCAACCATCAAATTGTGGATGACTCGGGACATAAATCCATTGATTTATTATCTGGTGGAGAAGCTTATTTGTACCAAAAAGGAAAGAAAATAGACGTGCAATGGAAAAATGAGAACAATCGAATTCTTCCGTACAAAGAGGGAGAGCAAGTCCCATTTGTGCAAGGGAAGACGTGGATTAATATTGTCCCTTCATTAGATAAAGTAAAGGATATTGAGTAAGAAAAAGGAGACTAGGCAATGCAAATAGAAAAATTAAGAGGACCAGAACTGGACCAACTATTTAAATCGGTTTTAACATTAAAAGATCTTGAAGAGTGCTATAAATTTTTTGATGACTTATGTACCGTTAATGAAATTCAATCTTTAGCTCAGCGTTTAGAAGTTGCAAGGATGTTAAGAGAAGGTTTTACGTATCATAAAATTGAAGATGAAACAGGGGCTAGCACAGCCACCATTTCAAGAGTAAAGCGTTGTCTCAACTATGGAAACGATGCGTATGCACTTGCATTAGACCGAATTAAAGAGCAAGAGAAAGAGACAAGTGAATAATAGGCCTTGTTCTATAACCTAACCTTTAACAAGAGTTTGTTGAAGGTTAGGTTATTTTTTTGTTCAGATTCTCTATGTTGCCTGAATCAAGTAGACCTGTGCAAAGAACGATGAAAGGTTTGTTATTCCTCTGAACTTACCCCTATAACAAACGAGATTCTCTCATGGTTATCCCAAGTTGCTACAAACTTAACTAATTGACTTGGAATGTTATTAGGAAGTTCAATGGTTGAATCAACTATTTTCACTTTTTTCTTCTCATTGTTTTCATAATAATAAGCGTAAAACTCTGGTTGTCCGCTATTGTTGTCAAAGTTAAATGTAATTGAAGTTAGTGGATCAGTAAAATAGATATCATCCATTCCGTTTTTTGGATGAATTAAATAGGGATCAGTATCATATACTTCCCCTCCTCCATGTGATGACCAACTATAGCTGCTGTTAATTTTTATTTCTTCACCGTTTATTATTGCTGTGACAATGGGTCGCCCTTTTTTTTCAATTTGAGCTGAAGTTATGTTATTATCAAGAATTTGAACGAAAGAAGGGCCCGTAAAAGTTAGGTAAGTAAGGAGCGGTACGAAATAAAGCAATGTAGCACGCCGGGTTTTGAGGTTAATCTTATGATAGATGATTTCATCCACAACAAAAAAAATTGAAGCTGAAAAAACAGCCATTCCAATAAAAAGGAGAGATTCCTGCAAAGAAAACAAGAAAAGCAAAGGGCTAAAAAAAAGAAAAGCTGGGATCACATGAATCAATAAGTTAATGATATGAGTAAATTTGGTAATGGACTTCGTGATAGTACCTGCTAGAAAATTAACAGGAACTCCTATTGTTATCATGAAGATTGTCCCATATACAATATAAAAGAGTAAGGATTGAAAATAGGAATCCAATAATCCTTCTATTGAAAAATGAAAGGGCAAGTCAACCGGAAAAAATACAGGCAATAACAATAATGATAATAAAATTGAGATAAATGAGATTTTACATTTTTGTTTAAGCATAGTACCACCTTATCTTTTAATGTATAAATAATTATATCAGTGAACAAGGAAAAAAAGTTAAAATCTAGTCAATTTCATTTATAAATAGAGATCTATGATCAAAGCAGGATTCAAAAGGGTTAAAATTGAAGTTGTATGCTGGGAGGTTCGTACGTTCGATCAAACGTTTAGAAAGTTTCTTGATAATTTTATGAAAGGTTGGAAAAATTCTTCTATTTGGTGAAAAGGAAAAGTCGATTGATAATGACTATCGAGCAAAATTACTGGTGGAGAAGTAATCGATTTTGGCTAGGAGAACTAATAAATGCTTTGAAGGAGACGTGTCAAAATTGGAAAAATGAAATGTAAATAGACATAATTAAAACGTTAGTTCGTTGGAATTTGAGTAATCTCATAGGTGGACTATAGAATTAGTAGATCTTTCAAAACCAGAGTTTGATAACGTTCCATACAAAGGTTCATTCAAGATATTAATTAATATAAAAATGGAACAAAGATATAGGACGGATGTTGAAAAAACACTATAGGTAGGCTTAATAAGGGGAGTGAATCTAATCTATGAAAAAAATCCTTTTAACAGGTGCAGCCAGGAAAAATAGGAAAAGATGTGGTCAAAGCATTAAAGGATCAAAAATCAATGGAGTTAATTTTAACGGATATTAACATTTCAGAGTCGATTTTTGGGCAGCCAACTGTCTTTTTAGATGTATCAAACTTAGACCAATGTCAAGAAGCTCTTAAAGGGGTTGATATTGTCATACATTTAGCAGGAGATCCATCGCCAGATGCCGATTTTTATGGGTCTTTGTTAGAAGCAAATATTAAGGGAACTTATAATATTTTACGAGCAGCAAAAGATAATGAAGTTTCTAGGGTCATTATTGCTTCTAGTGCACAAACCGTGGAAGGTTATCCTTTAGATTATCAAGTGCACGAACACTTTCCAGTGCGACCGAAAAATGTTTATGGTGTGAGTAAAGTTTTTGGTGAAGCTTTAGCCTCGTATTTCGCTTATCAAGAAAATTTGCAAACCATTGCGATCCGAATAGGTGCTTACGATGAATTCAAAGATGGTGAGGCGATGTCTGCTAGAAATATGAGTGCATATTTAAATCCCAAGGACTTTATAAATTTACTGCTTAATTCAATTGAAGCTGATAATCTTCCTCCATTCACTATTCTTCATGGAATTTCGAATAATCGGTTTAAAAGACTTAGTCTGGATCAAACAAAAAAGTTAGTCGGATACGATCCGACATCAGATGCCTTTCAGTTAAACCGAATTAGTTTATTTGATGAGTGAATGTATGTGAAGAATTATTAATCGATGTATCGCAATAATGAAATAAGAACAAGGTTAGAAGGTGTAATGATGATGGTTATTCATGAAACTGACAGACTTAATTTTATTTTATTTGATGAATCACACTTAGAGGCTATGGTGACGTTTTGGGGAAATGAAGAAGTGATGAAATATAGTAATGGTCAAACAGATCAAGAAAAATTCCCTCAAATAATAAAGGCATATCAGAAATGTCACAAAGAACACGGTCTCTCTGTCTATGCTATTGAAGAAAAAGCTACCAAAAATATTATTGGTGCTGCTGGATTCAATATAGAAAAATCGCTAGAAACTATTGAACTAATCTATCACTTTGAACAACAGTCATGGGGGAAAGGATATGCAACAGAAGTTGCTAGAGCTTGTTTAAGTATGGCTGAAAATAATGGTCATGTTAAGGTAGTGACAGCATCTGCAGACCCACGAAATCAAGCATCCTTACAAGTTTTAAAGAAAATAGGGTTTCAATATAAAGGGATGAAGTGGTTTGAGGATACAGCCCAAGAAGAACCATATTTTGAGTATTATCTTTAGTAAATATCATAGATAATATAGAAACGACTAAAAAGCTAATTTATAGAAAATCCACAAGAAATATTACATAACGGCTAGGTTATGAATTTGAAGGGAATTCAAAAAAAACAACCATAATAGGTGCAATAGGAAGGAGAAGGGATTATGGATAAAACAAGAAAAATTATGGCTATTGGGACCTTCTTCTTTTTTATCATTGTGGGTGGTCATTCTTTATACAGGTGGATTAAATACGGGATTATAGAGGGTGGATCGCTTTTTATTAGTTTTGTTATCCTATCTTGGTTTTTTAATATCCTTACGTGGGGAGATCATAATGGTGGTAATGACAAAGATGAATTAGGAGAACATATTACAAAACAAAGCGCGAAGGTAAGTTACTTTGTTTTAATGATACTAGCAAGTCTTGTCTTGTTTATTTCGGAGGGAGAATCCAACTTAAATAACATTGAAAATATTCCTTTGTTAATTGTTGTATGTCTTACGTTTGTTACCCTTCCAATAACAGAATTTATCTATTCAAAGAAGTATAGATTATAGAGACTAAGACAGCTAGAAAAAAGAGAATCAAACCAACCAAATGAAATAGGAGGGGCCTATGTATTCATACGACTCATTTGAAACACTAGGATCGTTTACTTTATTGAGACCTATTTTTGTTTCGCTTATCTTTGCAGAAATAATGATGTTTTTCATTATTATCTTTCCTCATTTAAGAACTAAAATAGTTAATGGTTTATCTGTAATAGGACTATCAATAGTATCAATCGTTATATCATCTCAACTTCTTTTCTATGAAGGTATAATTGTTGATGAACTTGGTTTAGGCGGAGATGTAGTGACTTCATATATGTTTTTAATTATAGGTATTCTAGCAATAGTGAATCCAACTATTTATATAGTTAGTAGGAAAAAAACACAGTTAAAATAGACCTTTTTGCAATAAAAAAAGCTGCTCAATATTAGCAACTTTTTTTATTTTTGGTCCTATTGGCGAAGATCAATCCACCAGCGATCTTCTGCATTCAAGTCTTCAGTCTCACCATGTCCACTGTAGTTGAAAGCATCGAGGAAGATTGAATCTAGTTTATCCTCATCAACAAAATAACCTAAGTTTATCTTCATTATTTGTCCTGGTTGGATATTACCTAAATTGCACCAGCCTTTTCCCTGTCCGTGAGGCTCTAGGTAGTCTACTTCACCAGTCATAATTGTTTTTTGTGAAAACATACTTTCTTCATCATAGGTCCATCCATTATTTTCTGATTTAAGCACTTGAAGGCGTGGATGCATATAAATTTCATCTGTTGCCTGCTTTCCACTGTTTTTTACCGTTGTTGTTAGGTAGACAAATTTAGGACTCACTAACTGAGTTTCCTCTAATTCGTCAATTGAATCTTTGCCGTCTCCATAATTGTATACGTCACGCTTGTATGGTATTAATTTATTTATTTGATTTAAAGCATTTTTTTCCTTTAATACACTTATTCCGACATTATTAAAGTTTTCTCGTTTAAAATCATTAATTGAATCAAATACTTCTACTTTTTCAATAACAAATTCGAGTTTATCGTACTCAAATTCGTTGCTGGGGATAGTTACTGGAATCTTTTCGCCTACATTAAATAGTCGTTGACTATCTTTTTCCAAAGGAATAAGGGTTGGTGCTTCTACCGATTCCCTAGAATAAGATTCATCATAATCTACGACGGTTGACGTTTCTTCTGAAGTAGGTTCAAGTGCTAGATTCTCTAGGACATTGATCATTTCTTCTTCATTTACATCCGCTCCAACATAACTTTGTAACATAATTCCCTCTTCTTCAAAAAAGACAAAGACTTCTCGATCAAACGCAAAATTATCGTCGTTTCCGTTATCCTTTTTGACAATCACTGCTTTATTTCCATTGATCTCTTTCTCTTCGTAGTCTTTTGAGTATAGAGTTTGAAAATCTGAATCCGCTCCTATCCTCCAAGGAATAAATGAAAATCCATCTTGTGCATAATTGTCTTTATATGAATATTTATCAGACTTACCCATACGTTCCATACCTTCTGGTAAGTATCCAAGTTCTAGCTTATACCAACTTTCACTGTTTTTTTGAGTCTCATTTGGTACGGACACATTTACTTCATAATTTTGTTTTTCGACGATCATATCGTACACTTTTACTCCACCATAAGCGGTTGTGGGCATGACGATGAATAAGCAGGCGGCCGCAATGAATAGACGTTTTCTTTTACCCTTGGTTTGTTTTGATTTATTATTCATTTTAATTTCCTCCATAAACAATCTCTTTTTTTGCGTGTAGGTATCCGAAAAATTGTGCTGTTCATCTGAATGATCAAAGTCGTCTAAAGCAATTTCTTCAGCAACGTCATACAAAGTTTTGGAGTTCTTTAAATTCGTCATTTTGCATACCTCCTATAAGCTTATTTATTCTTTTTCGCGAACGTTCATATTGCTTGCGGACATTAACTTCAGTTAGCCCCATTAAATGTGATATTTCTTTAAACGTTAAGTTATAAAAAACTTTGTACTTAAATACTTGCCTGTTTGTCTCATTTAATGAGGATAGCAAAGTATCAATTTGAGCCTCTGACATTTCCCGTTGCTCCCAATCATTAATATTTTCATCTATGACTTCAGGAGACTCTTTTTGATATTCTTCTAGGAAACTTTCATTTCGCTTATTCCTTCGGTAACTATCAATTGCTTTGTTTTTTGCAATTCTCAAAATGTACCGTTTAAGTTCTTGAGTGCTTAAGTTTATGGATTCTTTCTAAATTTTGATAAAGGGTGATAAACGTCTCCTGAACAGCATCTTCCGCCTGTTGAATATTGTTTAATATTGAATAGGTTACATAATAAACTTTTTGCTCATACAACGCATATAGCTCTTCCATCTTCTCGTAATCTTTGTTTGTGTTTTTCATGTATTCCCTCCTCTCAATAAATATAACGAACGGTCAGATTAACTTTGTGACACTTTTTTATTTAAAAACTAGCAAACGATTAATAAACTTACATAAAACAGAAAAATGGTTCAGAAGCTGTTGAAGAGGTTGTTTAAAAAGTCCTAAAAAAAATGTCGGTTGAATAACTTTGTTGGTTTGCTTTTCCGCTCCTCATGTACCAAGAACGTACACTGTGAGTGCTTCGACGCCCAGGACGGGCTAGCGCAGGCGTTGCCACAGGACGTGGCTGTACTTAGCCTGTGTTCATTAAGCAGACCGCCTCGTTCTTCAGCGTCCTTTTTCCCTACTTTTTAAACACGCACTTGAAGGGATTTTCATGATGAAACACCGTATAACTTGCAGTATAAATCAACAAAGTGAGATTTCGATAAATTTATGTCGAAAAGGAACGTACGTTCTGTTATTCTTGTATTAAAGGTAGAAAAAGGGGATTGGGAGGACATACATATGAAAAGAGTGTTGGTTTTTATTACGGATGGATTTGCAGATTGGGAAGCAAGTTATGTGACCGCAGAGTTAAATAAACCAGGAACAGGGTTTCAAGTTCAGACAATTGCCATTGATAAGAATCCTAAAGTTTCAATGGGTGGATTGACTGTTACTCCAGATTATAGTTTACAAGAGTTTTCTTTCGAATTAAACGTTGAGATGTTAATTATTCCAGGTGGGACTGGATGGAGGGATGAAAAAAATCAACAGGTGAAGGAGCTTGTGTCTTTTTGTTTTAGAAAGGAAATTCCAGTTGCAGCAATTTGTGATGCAACGACCTTTTTAGGAATTCATGGATTCCTTGACCACCATAAACATACAGGAAATTCATTGCCTTATTTGAAGGAAGGGGCTCCTAATTACAAAGGTGAAGAAAAATATATAGTGGAACAGTCGGTTAGTGATGACTTTTTAATTACCGCTAATGGAAGTGGAGCAATAGAATTTTCGAGAGATATCTTAAGTAAACTGGGCGTTTTAGAAGGTGAAGAACTAGAAAAATGGTATGATATATTTAAAAATGGGTTTATTAGAAGTTAGTTTCTCTGGGGGTTCCATGCTTTTTCTTTCCCTTTAAATATGAAATTAAGAGTAATGATAAAAAAGGAAAGAGAGTCCTTTTTCTCCGTTTCCTTTTTTATTTAGAGAGTGGTAAATTTCGAATATAGATAAAAGACGCAAAAGAGTTGAAGCTAAATAGCAATGGTTGACTCTTCAATAGAGACATGATTAATTGAATGTGCATATTTTTTATAAAAGATCATGGACAAGCATAAATAATTCATAAACAGACTGATAAAAATCACCTGTAATTTAAAATCAAAAATAACAGATAAAAAAATCATTAATGTTAAAGTGACAAAGTTTATTTTCGCCGTCTCTTTTAATACGAAGTTGCTTTTTCCAATTGCTTGTAAGCAATATTTATACACTGAATGTAAAGGGTTAAATAGATTTAGAGCAATGACCATTAACAAAATGTTCATTGAGTACTCAATTAATTGAAGATCATCTGTTATCAAATGAACTAACTCTAATCTAAATATAAAAGAAATTGAGCTTAAAGATATAAAATAGATCATAACGATATAAAAGGAAATTTTAGGTAATGAATGTAGATCAGATTTTTCTTTTACACTGTATCTTTCACTTACTAACGTTAATAGTGATGTGCTATACATATACATGGGCATTAAGATAACACTGATAATCTGACCTACTAATAAATATGCAGATAGTTCTAGGGTACCAATCCTAGCTATAAGAGCATTCACAGCAATAATAAATACTCCGCCTTCTAATAATTCTTGACCAATTAGAGGAATGCTTTCCTTTAGGTTTTTCCTAGCACACTTTAAATATATTAAAATATTCTCAATTCGAACAAAGATGTAACGATAAGATAGAATGACAAAGAGAATAAGGTTGATCATCATAGCCATAATGGTGCCTAATGCAGCTCCTCTCACTCCTAGCTCTGGAAAACCTAATTTTCCGAAGATGAGTAAATAATTTAACCCTAAATTAATGAGCGCCGAACTAGAAGAGCCAATCAATATCCATTTTGTTTTTTTTATTGATTTTAAATAAGGTGGAAAAATTAAATAATAAGAGTTGAAGTAAAACATAGATACTCATGATACTAAGATAGTCTATAGAATGGTTCAAAACTTCACCGTTGAAATTGTAAATATATATAATTAAGGGATGCTTGAAGATTAAAATTATTAAAGCTACACCCACTCCGATTACAGAATTAAAAAGTAGAGAAGAAGTGAATTGAATTTTTAAACCTTTTTCATCACCTAATCCTTTTAGTTTAGATCCATTTATATTTAATGTTACTGTTGTTATGCCTATGATCCCAGCAATTGTATACAGCAAGGTAGAAATAACACCAACAGCTGCAAAAGCTTCTACTGAGACTCTGCCTAACATCATCTGGTCTGTTATTTTTATGATTAAACTAAAAATAGCATTAAGGACGAGTGGCATTGATAGAGCATTTATCTCTTTAATCCTATTTATTAACACAGTCTTTTCCATTTGAAATAATCTCCAATACTTCTTGTGTAGAATTTTCCACAGCAACAATGTGCGAAAATTACTGAAATTAAGTACTTTCCCCAACAACTATAGAACTCAGGAATTACTATGAAAGATAACTTGACACATTATTGTGAATTACTTCACAAATATTACGAAATTCTTCATGAAAAGTCAACACTCTACTAGATAAATATGTTATGGTTTAATATGTATTAAGAGGAATGTAACTGTAAAACGATCTTAACTAGGCAAATCTGTGAAAAGAGTCCTAGAGTAGATCATGAGGGAGAAAATCATGGATAAAGAAATAACGATTGAATCCTATAATTTAAACTGGATCAAGCAATTCGAAGAAGAAAAAGTTAAACTGAAAGGAATGTTAGGTGAAAAAATTCAGTCTATTGAACACATTGGAAGTACGTCTGTTCAGGGATTAGGATCTAAGCCCATTATAGATATTGCTATCGGAGTAGAGGATCTGGAAAACGTAACAGAATTCATAGAACCTTTAAAACAATTAGGATATGAATATGTTTTAAAAGAAGACTTTCCTGAAAGACGCTTCTTTAGAAAAGGTCAATGGAGAGCTGGAACTCATCATTTACACTTTTATAGGTTTGAAGGTGAGCACTGGAACAATCAGATTTTGTTTAGAGACTATTTAAGAGAAAACCCAGATGCTTCAAAAGAGTATTATCAATTAAAAGTTAATTTAGCAATGAAGTTTCGTTTTGATAGAGTCTCCTATACGCAAAATAAAGCTTCCTTTATTCAAAGTGTACTGCGAAAAGCGAAAAAAGAGGAGAAGAGTGTGAAAACGAAAGATAATGGGCTGAGATTTCTTGAATTTCTTAGTATATCAGAGGAAGATATATATACATATGACCCACTTGCTGGATCTTTTGCAGTAATAAAATGTCATGGGGATTACCTTATGTGCTACAACACATGGCGTAAACAATGGGAGTTACCTGCTGGCCGAAGAGAAGAGAACGAAACACCAAAAGAATGTGCAATTAGAGAATTGTATGAAGAAACCGGTCAGTACGTAACACATGTAGCATTCAAGGGGTTGATGAAATCAGTCAGAACCTTAAATGGTGAAATAAGATTGAATCCCATTTATTTTGCAGAGGTTTCAGAGCTTCAACCATTCATTGAAAATGATGAAACTTCTAAAATAAAACTGTGGAATCTAAAGGATGATATTGGAGTTGTAGATTCAGTGGATATTAAAATATTTGATTTTATTTAATTTGAAATAGAAGTAGCGCGTAATCCTTGATCACACCATGATGAAAAATGTTAGGTGATACTATCGTTTCTCGTTGAAAATAGAACTTGAAAGAATAAGGAGTATAGTTTATGACTATCGTGGTCAGTTAGTCTTTTAAGATGAAAAAACTAATGAGTACGGATTAATAACTTACGATGGTGGCACCTCTTATACAGGAATTGCTTATCGTCTTTAGTGTGGTTGTGATTTAGTACAAAGAATAAAAAGATCTTGGATTATTAAATGTAAAAAGTTGTATATTAGTGAAGGGCGCTTGGATATCTAAGCGCTTCCTCATTATTGTATATTGTTCATTTTTGTCTTATTTAAAAGTTGTTCTAAATCATTATCCTCATCTAATCGAAAGAGAAGAGCTAGGTTCAAATGGCTGGTTCTAACAGATTCATACAAGAAAATATTTCCCTATGTTTTCCTTCAAACGCTTTTCAATGTTCATCATCATAGATACTAGTATTGTTACTGAACAAATTAAGAATAAATATTATAGAAAGGATAAACAATAACCATCTCCATAATTATAAAGCCTAGTCCGGAGCTTGGTGTTTCACCCTCGTTCATTTCAGGCATTATAAAAGAAAAGAGATACACTAACAAAATGGTGTAGGAAGCCATAATAATATTGACCACTGTAACTCTTTTCCCTCATTCCAAAATTTATTAATGTATTGATATACGACGAAGGAAAAGGTGATAAGAGCAACTACTATTCCAATAAAAACTAAAACATATGTATTATTAATATCTAAGTTCGTCAGTCTGCTAATACGTAAAACATTGACTAATAGCTGAGTTTCAATTAAGAATAACAATCCATATATTGCACTTAATATATTCACTTGCAAAAACTTCAATGTTCTTCCCTCGCTCAATAGGTAATCTTATATTCACAAAATAATACTAGAAAAAAATCATATTTTTAAAAAAGATAAATTTTCACTATGCAACTTCCAACAATAGTTCAGCGTTGTCAAGTTCTCTTCTAATAGGGGATTTAATTAACATGACTGTTTTGTTAGAAATTGTTACTAATAGGAGTGAAAAAATGAAATAATGTCTATTTTGTCATCTTGACACAGTAGAACAAAAAGAAGTAATAGAAAATGATGAGCATTGTATGTTTTATACAAATTCCATAAGAAATTTTAGTAGTTTTAATTATCGTGAAACTGGATTTTACTTAACTGAAGAAGAATGGTATTCAACTTATCCATTACTTCAAGAAGTAACATCGTTTTGGATAAAAAATATCGTCCGATGGATATAACATTGGATGAAACTGCAACAGTGTTGGAGGTCAGCATATAATGCATTCACATCTTCATGCTTTTCTTCGATTTAATATTGAACCATAGGGATCAGACACTTGTTGAAAAACTTAGAAAACAAGCGGAATTCTGATTGTTATAAACAGAAGTAGATAGAGATTAATTTCTCTGAATTAGGGTAAAGAGGTGAAAATGTGAATTTTAACAAATTAATAAAAATGCCCGAAAATAAGAGCTACAATAGTATTAGAGAAAGGGAAGCAGTTAGAGCTATTATTTTCTCTCAGAAACATATTTTACTAGTCCATTCAAATAGAGGAGATTACAAATTTCCTGGTGGCGGAGTGGAAAATAAAGAGAGTCACTCTGAAGCCCTTATACGGGAAGTTAGGGAAGAAACGGGATATAAAAACTGTATTGTGAAAAACAAGGTAGGAACGGTAATTGAGCAAAATATGGACGAAAACGAGACGAGTAAACTATTCCAAATGAATTCACATTATTATTTGTGTGGGTTGAATGATAGAGAGTATACCTCTCAAAAACTAGAAACATATGAGTCTCTTTTAGGTTTAACACCCAAGTGGGTTTCTATAGAAGAAGCTATAAGACAAAACGAAATTCTATACGGTCAGTTTGAGAACAATAGTTGGTTGGAACGAGAAAACTACGTTTTAAATCTATTAAAGGGTTTAATATAACAAGATATCTTTTGTGGAATCCATTTTATTCTGCTTTTCAGTTTAGTGTGAAATAATGGAGGGAATATAGTTGGAGTATTATAAATATTTGAGACAGTTTGTAGGTCATAGAATCATTATTTTACCAGGATCGTTGTTATTATTTTAAATGAAAAAATGAAATGTTATTACAAAAAAGACATGATGGCTATTGGGGATTGCTTGGAGGTTTATGGATTTAGGAGAAAGTTTTGAAGAAGTAGCAAAAAGAGAAATCTTTGAAGAAACAGGGTTAGTAGTTGAGAACTTGACATTAATACACGTATTTTCTGGCTCAAAATATTACTTTTTGAACACCCACTTTAAAATTGCAAATGGAGATGAAATATATTCCGTAACCGCTGTTTTTTATACGACAGATGTAAATGGAAAGATAAAGGTCGATTATAAGGAGTCAGAGAAAGTGCAATATTTTGCTATGGATGATATGCCAAATGAATTAACTGATGAGTATAGATGTAGAATATTACATAAATCAGGGATATAGGGAAAGGGGAGCATACCTAATATATTATACTTTAAATGAGCAAATTCAGATCAAAAAAATTCCATTAAATTAAATAGAAAAAGACATGACCACTAACTTGGGTTAAAATTAAAGCTCCAACACCATAACCCTAACCAAGGAGTGTTCATGTCCAATGACTAGATTATCACATCAAGAAAAAATCCACAATATTTTAGAGGAATGGCGTTTACCACTTTATTTTTCCAAGCCGTCTATGAACCATCTTGTTTCTATGATTGATGGGATGCTGAGTTTCGGTTTCACAGGAAAGATATCGCAAATTCATGCGCTAAGCTTTTGTAAAAAACATCGTACAACATTAAGCTATTTTTTAAATAAAGGTGCTTGGGACGAAACCTATTTAAATCAAATTACAAAACAAAAAACCGCCCAAACCATTCACAAAAACGCAAGAAAACAAAAGGAACCTGTATTCCTTCTCTTTGATGACACCATCGGACAAAAGACCAAACCTTCGTCACAGGCTCAGTCTCCTATTGAATCTTGTCAGTACCATTTTTGTCACAAAGAAGGAAAACCTGTTTACGGACATCAAGTCGTTGGAATGATGATGCAAAGCGGGGATTTAGCGTATCCCTATGATTTCGCCCTATATAACCAATCGAAAGAAAAGAGTAAAATTCAAATGGCCGTTGATATGATTGACTCTTATGTAAAGCGAACTGTATCAACCTATATCCTTTGTGATAGTTGGTATACCTCTAAACGTATCATTGAAGCTGGACTAGGGAAAGGAATTCATACGATAGGAGCTCTTAGAAGCAATCGCATCTTTTTCCAAAAGGCGAGCGAAAACAAATCAAACAGTTTGTTCCCGATATTTCAATGGAAGAAACCGACCTTGTGACCGTTGGTGATGAAACCTATCGAGTCTATCGTTACGAAGGAAAACTGAATGATTTAGAGCTTGGTGTTGTATTGCTTTGCTTCAAAGAAGGCGAACCAATGGAGCCTAAAAACGTACGCAGCTTCCTATGTACAGATATACAGCTATCCACAAAGAAAATCTTAGACTACTACTCCAAACGATGGTCAATTGAAACGTATTTTAAACAAATAAAAGGATCGTTAGGTTTTGATGGATATCAGATTCGCAGTGAAAAAGCGATCTTGAGATATTGGACAATTTTAAACTTCACCTATATTTTCGCAAGCCTTTTAAAAGGCACAAAATTTTGCGAAGCTCTCCATGAAATCAGGAATCAAAAGTTTGGTAGCATCATTAGGTTTGTATATGATCAAGCAACTCAAGGAGAAGAACTTGAAAAGATTAAAAAAGAGCTTTTAGTTGCCTAGGGTACTTGTCATTTCATTTTTGTTGGTAATTTTTGTATTGATTTTTACTCAATTAGAGTATTATAGAAGAAAACGGTATGTTGTGAAGGGTGAGTTTGTGGAAATATTGAATAACCACTTTAACAACACGAATTTACCTAATCAATTAAAATACGGTTCTCGATTAGTTGGTCGCTGGATGAAAGCAAATAATGATGATACTGTGGAGATATTTGCTATATGGGAATACGATAGTTACGAAGATTATATGGAAATTGAAAAGAAAATTCAAAGTGACCAAGCTCATATAAAACGTATTCAATATTTCTATGAAGAACATGGTGGAAGAGAATTTGTGTATAAGGAATACATCATTGATGTGAAAAATGAAGCTTTAGAGTCTACAGTAAAACGTTAATCTAACTATGGGTTGTTTGATATTTGTTGCTTTAATACAGACAAGAGAATCTTATAGAAAACAACTTCCAATAAGAGGGGGAGTCTTAACGGTAAGTAACTATAGACTACAATTGGAGGAACTAGATTTTGAAATATTTAATATTAGGAGCAACTGGTTTTTTAGGGTCAACAATACATAGATTAGCTGAAAAATCAAATTATACGGTATTAGGTACTTCCAGATATGAGAATGAAAAAGAGAATATAATTAAATTAGATGTAATGGATACAAAGGCAGTAGAACAACTGATTCAAAAGTATATGCCTGATGCAGTTGTATGGTCCTTGTTAAGTATGGATAAAGAGGACGTGCTAATTAACGTTGGTCTAACAAACCTATTAACATCTATTAGTGAACAAACAAAGCTTATTTTTCTTTCTACGGATGGTGTATTTACAGATGGACAAGGAGGACATATAGAGTCTGATAAAACGAGTCCATTAGCTGAAGAAGCGCCTTTAGCGACTTATGTTAATTCAAAAATTACAGGTGAAAAATTGGTGCAAAGTGAGCATCGAAACCACATCATTATCCGAACAGGACCTCTTTATGGAAAGGGGAGTGATCAGAATATTGAACAGCGAACACAAAGGGTTATGAAAGAAGTAGAGGATAAGGATTTCTTTCATGCTGCAACTAATATTTATCGTACATTTGTCCATATTGATGACTTATCAAAAGTCATTTTAGAACTATCTTCTATAGACTTTAAAGGAAAGTTACATGTAGGCCCCTTGCAAAAAGAAAGTTATTATACGTTCTATAAAAAGCGTTTAAAATCTTTTGGTTATGATGAAAATGTTATAAAGCCTTCGATAGTTAATTCAAATCAAAATCCACATATATTAATGGATACGTCATTAAATACGCATAGAGTGAATAACCTTCCTGTTTTGAGATTTAGAACTATAGATTGACGCTGCTATCTATAGATTCATTCTTAATTATATCTCCACTTTTCCTCTTTTAAAAAGTAATGTGTAGAGGTTGCTCATATAAATAAGGTGTTTATGTGGTTGTCTAACTTCTTCCCTTTCACCAATGATTGAATATACGTTTATCTTCCCCCTCTTTTTTTTGATATAATGAAGGAATCGAAGTGCTTGAGGGAGGATTTTTGTGCATGTACGAAGTGAACAAATGGAAGCATGTTTTTAAATTGGATCCGAATAAGCCAATGAGTGATGAAGCATTAGAGGAAATTTGTCAGTCTGGTACGGATGCCATTATTGTCGGTGGGACTGATGATGTAACAGAAGATAATGTCCTTTTCTTACTATCCCGCATACGTCGTTTTCTTGTCCCTTGTGTGCTAGAAGTATCGAACTTAGATGCACTTGTTCCAGGTTTTGACCTTTACTTTATTCCAACCGTTTTAAATAGTCAAGTTACACAATGGGTAACTGGCCATCATCATCAAGCGGTGAAGGAATATGGTCAAATTATGAACTGGGATGAGATTGTTATGGAAGGATATTGTATTGCTAATCCTGATTGTAAAGCTGCAAACCTAACAAATGCAAAAGAAGATTTAACGATAGAAGATATTGAGGCATATGCAATAATGGCTGAAAAAATGTTTCGGTTACCGATCTTTTACTTAGAATATAGCGGTCGTTATGGAGATATTGAGGTTGTGAAACAAGTCAAACATTCTCTAGATCAAACAACGCTCTTTTATGGTGGAGGCATCAAAAATCTACAGCAAGCGGAGGAAATGGCCCAATTTGCAGATGTGATTGTTGTAGGCAATGCCCTATATGAAAACCTTGAAGAAGCACTTGAAACAGTTAAAATTTTGAAATGAGTTGACTGGAAGGGAAAGATTAGAGAAAATAAGAACAAAAGTTCTATTGGTGGTGAGGTCAAATGAGTATTCTTACAGAGAAATTATTGAATGGAATGAATGACCAGCAAAAAAAAGCGGTACAAAAAACAGATGGCCCTTTGTTAATATTGGCGGGAGCAGGGAGTGGAAAAACAAGAGTTTTGACGCATCGAATTGCCTATTTGATGGCAGAGAAACAGGTTGCTCCAAGGAATATTTTGGCGATTACCTTTACAAATAAGGCAGCGCGTGAAATGAGAGATCGGGTGACGAACTTGGTGATGGATCGTGGAGAAGATGTTTGGATTTCTACTTTCCACTCGATGTGTGTCAAAATTTTACGCAGAGATATTGATCGGATTGGCATTAATCGAAATTTTTCTATCTTAGATTCCAGTGATCAGCGCTCTGTCATCAAGCAAATTGTGAAGGATAAAAATTTAGACCCAAAGCAATTTGACCCGAAAGCGATTTTAGGTTCAATTAGCGGTGCAAAAAACGAGCTTATTACACCTGAGCCGTATGAAAAAACGGTCGCTAGCCCTTGGGAGCAAGTAGTTAGTGACGTGTATAAAGAATATCAAAAAAGGTTAGTGAAAAATCAATCGCTCGATTTCGATGATTTGATCATGACGACGATTCAACTGTTTCAACGTGTACCAGAGGTACTTGAATTTTATCAAAGAAAATTTCAATATATTCATGTTGATGAGTACCAAGATACGAATAAAGCGCAATATAGGCTAATAAAAATGTTAGCTAGTCGTTTTAAAAATATTTGTGTGGTCGGAGATTCAGATCAGTCCATTTATCGTTGGCGTGGAGCCGATATTACCAATATATTATCCTTCGAAAAAGATTATCAGCATGCCCAGTTAATTATGCTCGAACAAAACTATCGTTCAACGAAGCTGATTTTAGAAGCAGCAAATGGCGTGATTGAGAATAATGCAGGTCGGAAACCGAAAAAGCTGTGGACGGAAAACGATGAAGGGAAAAAAATCACTTATTATCAAGCAGAAAGAGAGACGGATGAAGCGCAATTTGTTGTTGGTCAAATCCAAGAATTATTAAAAGAACAAAGCTGTAAATTATCCGACATCGCGATTCTTTATCGAACGAATGCACAGTCTCGTGTGATGGAAGAAATGCTTCTTAAATCTAATATCAATTATACGATTGTCGGTGGAACCAAGTTCTACGACCGTAAAGAAATAAAAGACATGCTTGCTTACATGAGGTTAATTGCCAATCCAGATGATGATATTAGTTTTGAAAGAATTGTGAACGTTCCAAAAAGAGGGGTAGGGGCCACGTCCGTCGATAAAATTAGACAATACGCCGTGACGAATGGCTTATCCATGTTTCAATCGATAGGAGAAATTGAACAAATTCCGGTTTCATCAAGAGTGAAAAATACCTTGATCGATTTCAGGGCAATGGTCACTAACTTAGAGCAAATGCAGGAGTATATATCCGTGACGGAGCTGGCAGAGGAACTGTTAGATCGAACGGGGTATCGTGAAATGCTTATAAGCGAAAGAACCATTGAATCGCAAAGTCGTTTAGAAAACTTAGATGAGTTTTTATCGGTGACACAAAGCTTTGAAAAAGATAGTGAAGATAAAAGCTTAGTTGCCTTCTTAACAGACCTTGCCTTGGTCGCGGATGTTGACCAATTAGATGAAGAAGAACCTGAAATACCGGAAGAAAAAGCCGTGCTAATGACTCTCCATTCAGCAAAAGGTTTAGAGTTTCCCATTGTCTTTTTAATTGGGTTGGAAGAAGGCGTATTCCCTCATAGTCGATCATTGATGGAAGAATCAGAAATGGAAGAGGAACGCAGACTAGCTTATGTTGGGATCACTCGTGCAGAAAAACAACTGTATTTAACAAGTGCAAAGATGAGAACGTTATTTGGTCGTACAAATATGAACATTGAATCGAGATTTATTAAGGAGATTCCTGCTTCTTTAGTTGAAAACTTAAATGATAAATTAAACCCAAAACGCGCCGATTCACGATTTGCCAAAAGAAGTAACCGTCCTCCATTTAAGCAAACAGGTGGAGATCAAACGCTATGGGTTGTTGGTGATAAAGCCCAACATAAAACATGGGGCATTGGCACGATCGTTCGTGTAAAAGGAGAGGGATCTGATCAAGAAATAGATGTGGCTTTCCCAAATCCAGTAGGCATTAAACGACTACTCGCGAAGTTTGCCCCAATTGAAAAGTTGAAATAAAAAACGATGGACTGTAAGCATCGTAAGGGGCAGAAGATGGATTTTCAATGGGCTTCAGTTGAACACGCATCTAGAGTGCCTTTCCGTATCTATGCTATTTAAGCACAAAGGAGGACATGAACAGTTAAAGAAAGGATAAGCAAACATAGTCAAAGAGTAACAAAGGTGTAGGTTGTGAACGTTCCCAGACGTTGCGAAAGTGACGGTTGCATAGGGTAGAACCTTGAGGGTCGCCTACATTAGGCAAAAATGCGAAAACCAAGCGAAAAAATCTAACGAAAGGAGAGTCTACTTAGACGAATATACGGTTGTCACTTAACGATGACGTATATATGTAGGGTGGGCTACATCCGAATTTACGCCTGTGGAGTGCTATACTAACCGTAGTAGCGAGCATTTGGCAAAACGGAGCACAGAGAAGCAGGAAACCGTCTGGCATAAATAAATGGTGACATTTGTTTATGTTTTCAGTAGCAGTATGTTTATGGACGAAATGAAAAAACGGGTAGAAGAGTTACAAGAACGTTTAAACAAGTATAATTATCAATACCATGTTCTTGATCAGCCCTCTGTTTCAGATGCAGAATATGACCAATTAATGAAGGAGCTCATTCAGTTAGAAGAGCAATATCCCGAATATAAAGTAGTAGACTCTCCCCTCTTTAAGAGTGGGGGGAGCTCCTTTAGAGAGCTTTCAAAAAGTCGAACATAAAATTCCGATGCTGAGCTTAGGCAATGCCTTTTCCAATCAAGATTTGCTTGATTTTGATCAGCGCGTAAAAAACCAAGTAGGTGAAAATGTAGAGTATATGGTCGAGCTTAAGATTGACGGGCTGGCTGTATCTTTACGATATGAGGATGGAAAATTTGTTAGAGGAGCAACACGCGGAGATGGTCAAATTGGTGAAGATATTACCGAAAACTTAAAAACAATCCGTTCAATCCCTCTTCGTCTTAACCAAGATTTAAGTATCGAAGTTCGCGGTGAAGCTTTTATGCCGAAGCAGTCTTTTGAAAAGCTTAATGAAGAGAGACTAGCGAATGAAGAGGAGCCTTTTGCGAATCCGAGAAATGCCGCAGCCGGTTCATTGCGCCAATTAGATCCGAAAATAGCGGCAAAACGAAATCTCGATATTTTTGTTTATAGTATAGCTGATCTTGGTGATACAGGTGTTACTAAGCAAAACCAAGGATTAGATTTGCTAGACAAGCTTGGATTTAAAACGAACAATGAACGTAAATTATGCAAGGATATGGAGGAGGTCGTCGGTTTATTAGAAGAAATTTTAGACAAAAGACCGTCCCTTCCATATGAAATTGATGGAGTTGTGATAAAAGTAAACCTGCTAGAGCAACAACAGACGTTAGGGTATACAGTAAAAAGTCCACGGTGGGCAATTGCGTATAAATTCCCAGCTGAAGAAGTTGTCACACGGCTTAAGGATATTGAACTTAGTGTAGGAAGAACGGGAGTAGTTACTCCTACAGCCATACTTGACCCTGTTAAAGTTGCAGGAACGACCGTGCAGCGAGCTTCTTTACATAATGAAGATTTAATTCGTGAGAAGGATGTTCGTATTGGGGATCAAGTGGTGATAAAAAAAGCGGGAGACATTATTCCTAAAGTAGTTAATGTCTTGCAAGAGAAACGAACAGGGGGAAGAAAAACCTTTTTCCATGCCGACCAACTGTCCAGAATGTGATAGTGAGCTCGTCCGAATAGAAGAGGAAGTCGCTCTTCGTTGTATCAATCCAAAGTGCCCTGCCCAAGTTCGTGAAGGGTTAATTCATTTTGTATCGCGAAATGCGATGAACATTGATGGATTGGGAGAACGAGTGATTACACAGCTGTTTAAAGAAAATCTTGTACGTGATGTAGCAGATATTTATCAGTTAGAACGAGAGCAGCTTCTCGAGTTAGAGAGAATGGGTGAAAAATCCACAGATAATTTGCTGAAGGCCATTGAACATTCCAAACAAAACTCTTTAGAGAAATTACTTTTTGGATTAGGGATCCGTCATGTAGGAGCAAAGGCAGCAAAAATTTTAGCGGAACAGTTTGAGACGATTGAAGCTATTCGAGACGCTCAGTTTGAAGAACTAACGGCTATTCATGAAGTCGGAGAAAAAATGGCGGATTCAGTCGTCACTTATTTCACTAAACCAGAAGTACAAGAATTGATAGCTGTGCTTCAAACGTTAGGTGTAAACACTAAATATAAAGGATTAAAGAAAGAGCAGGTTCAAGAGTCCTATTTCACGGGGAAAACCGTTGTGTTAACTGGAAAGCTAGAACAATTAACTAGGAATGAAGCGAAAGCACAAATAGAAGCTTTTGGAGGGTCTGTCACCGGAAGCGTCAGTAAAAATACAGATTTATTAATTGCAGGGGAAGCGGCAGGAAGTAAGCTGAAAAAAGCTCAAGAGTTAGATGTAGAGATCTGGAATGAAGAGCAAATGATAAATGAATTCAACAAATAAGAGGTGTGGACCCTTGAGGAAGATTATTGCATTATTGGGGATTGTAAGTATTTTACTCGCTGGCTGTCTCCCGTTTGGTGGCGACGACACAGAAGAGATTGTTCAAGAGAATGAAGAAGGGACGGAAGCGGAAAAAGCCGTCATTCCTAAACACAATATTTCCGATGAATACTACCGTATGGTTTTGGGAGAAGATGGCTTTAACCCGAGTAAAGCAAGAGGGGGTAGTTGCAGGTGACTTAAACACGCGTCTTGACATTGAAGAGTTTGAAACAGGATTAATGCGAGCTGCACAAGAGTCTTTTCCAACGGATGATTATGTCTTTCAAGAAGGACAATATATAGATGCAAGCTTAATTCGGTCCTGGTTAGCTCGAGAAAAAACGGGGGATGACCTGAAAGAGGCACAAGAAAAAGATGCTAATTTCGTAAATGGACTTAACCCAACCAAAAATTCAAAAGAAGAATATACACCTGAATATTTAGCTTCGGTCTTGGAACATAATTTTTTGAGTAAAACGGATAATGGCGAGCTGAAATTGGCCGGGATTTCCATAGGACTTGCGATGAACTCTACTTACTACTATCAAAAAGTACAGTATGGTGCTGAATATGAGGCAGATTTAAAAGAAGCGGATATTCAAGAACAAGCAAAGCAAATAGCTCAAAAGATTTTAAGCCAAGTTCGTCAGTTGGAAGGTCTAGAGCAAGTGCCGATTACCATCGCTGTTTTTCAGCAAGAGGAAAAGTCTTCAATTGTACCAGGGTCGTTTATTTTAAAAACAGATGTGAAGAAAGGTTCCGGTACCATTGATAAATGGGAGGAGATAGACGAAACTTATTATTTCTTTAAATCTGATAAAGCGGACAAAGAAAAAGTGGAAGATGCCGAGACGTTTGATAAGTTTAAAGGAGATGTAGAGGATTTCTTCCCAAATTATTCAGGTGTTGTAGGAACGGCTTTTTATCAAGATAAAGAGTTAACGAAGCTCAAAATCGATGTCACCATGCAATTTAATGGAGAAACAGAGGTCATTGCCTTCTCGCAATTTTTAACAGGTAAAGTGGAAAGTTACTACGGTAAACGAAATTTAAATGTTGAAGTTGTCATCAAGTCTTCTCAAGGGCAGGAAGCGCTCATTTTAATGAAACCAGGTGACGATGAGCCCACCGTTTTCATTGGTCAATAACAAGCTTATTGGCCTTTTTTTGTCATATATTAAAATTAATAATTTCGACTATTAACAAACATTTGATATGTGGGGCTATATTTTTGTAGAATGGTAGGTGAGTACATTTTTATAGGTTGTTCAAAAAGTTTTAAAAAAATGTCGGATGAATAACATTGTTGGTTTGCTTTTCCGCTCCTCAAGTACTAAGTACGTACATTGCGAGTGCTCAAAGCTACACCGCCTCGTTCTTCATCGCCCTTTTTTCCCTACTTTTTGAACTCAGAACTTATAGGTTGTTCAAAAAGTTTTACTATGAATTCGTACATAGACTTACACATTGATCATTGATACTTTTTGAACACGAACTTATATTTTATTAGGAGGCTGATTTTCGTGGTAGTACCTTATAAACATGAACCGTTTACTAATTTTTCAGTCCCAGAGAACAAAAAAGCTTTTGAAGAAGGCTTAAAGCTTGTGGAGTCCTATTTAGGTAAGGATTATCCATTGGTCATTGGTGGCGAGAGAGTAACAACTGAAGATAAAATTGTTTCTATAAATCCAGCGAATAAAGAGGAAGTCATTGGTCGCGTCTCTAAGGCGAATCAAGAGCTTGCTGAAAAAGCTATGCAAGAAGCAACTGAAGCGTTTAAAACGTGGAGAAAAGTCAAACCAGAAGTAAGAGCTGATGTGTTATTCAGAGCGAGCGCAATTGTACGTCGTCGTAAGCATGAATTTTCTGCTATTCTTGTTAAAGAAGCAGGGGAAGCCTTGGAATGAAGCAGATGCTGATACTGCTGAAGCAATCGACTTCATGGAATATTACGCACGTCAAATGCTAAGGCTTAAAGATGGAATGCCAGTTGAAAGTCGTCCAGGCGAATTCAACCGTTATGATTACATTCCTTTAGGTGTAGGGATTGTTATTTCTCCTTGGAACTTTGCTTTTGCTATTATGGCGGGTACAGCTGTTGCAGCGATAGTTTCGGGTAACCCAATTATTCTTAAACCTGCTTCCACAACCCCAGTTGTAGCGGCAAAGTTTGTTGAAGTATTAGAGGAAGCAGGCTTACCAAAAGGTGTTATTAACTATTTACCAGGTAGTGGAGCAGAGGTTGGCGATTACTTAGTTGATCATCCAAAAACTCGTTTCATTTCCTTTACTGGTTCACGTGACGTTGGAACACGTATTTATGAAAGAGCGGCAAAAGTAAACCCAGGACAAATTTGGCTTAAACGTGTCATTGCTGAAATGGGAGGAAAAGATACGATGGTTGTTGATAGCGAGGCTGATCTTGAATTAGCAGCTCAATCGATCGTCAAATCAGCATTTGGCTTTTCTGGTCAAAAATGCTCTGCTTGTTCCCGTGCCATTGTATTAGAAGATGTATATGATCAAGTGTTAAATCGAGTAGTGGAGCTGACAAAAGAATTAACGGTTGGGAATACAACAGACCTATCTAAATTTATGGGACCTGTTATCGATCAAGCAGCATTTGATAAAATTACAAGCTACATTGAAATTGGTAAAGAAGAAGGTCGTCTAGTAGCTGGTGGCGAAGGAGATAGCTCAACTGGATATTTCATTCAACCAACGGTATTTGCTGATGTAGCCTCTGACGCTCGCATCATGCAAGAAGAAATCTTCGGACCAGTTGTGGCATTTACGAAAGCAAAATCGTTTGATGAAGCAATCGAAATTGCAAACAACACAGAGTATGGGTTAACGGGTGCAGTTATTACTAACAACCGTGCTCACCAAGAGCAAGCACGTGAAGATTTCCACGTTGGAAACCTATACTTTAACCGCGGTTGTACAGGTGCCATTGTTGGTTACCAACCATTTGGTGGCTTTAACATGTCTGGAACAGACTCAAAAGCAGGCGGCCCTGACTACTTATTGCTTCATATGCAAGCAAAAACAACGTCAGAAATGTATTAAAACAATTCCCCCCCTTTGAAAGACGTTTTGTCTTCTTTAGGGGGTCTTAATCTGTAGGAAACATGCTCTTTTTTTAGTGGTTTCTGTACCACTTTATTCTTTTGGGGCTATATCATTATAATTTCTTTCATGATCTATAAGCCATTTCTTTCTTTCAACCCCTCCACCGTAGCCTCCTAATGTCCCATCTGTTTGTATTACCCTATGACATGGGACTATAATGGATAACTGATTTGCCCCGTTTGCATTGCCTATAGCTCTTATAGAGGTTGGTTTATTTATTAATTTGGCTAAATCTTTATAAGTACTCACTTTACCTATCTCTATTTTTAATAATTCATGCCAGACGGCTTTTTGAAAATTAGTACCATAAAATTTAATAGGAGTTTCAAACTTCTCAAGCTTTTTCTCAAAGTATTTTTTTAATTCATTATCAATTTTCATGGAAATCCTTGTATTTCCCGGAATAACAGCTGCGTTTAATCTTTTCCTCATGCGTTCAATTTCTTTTTCTAATCCTCTACGATCAACAAATTCAAGTAAAAATAAGAATTCATCATCCGCAATACTTACCATTGGTCCTAATTTTGTGTCCAACCAGTTCGCGTATAATATTTTTACGTTATCCGATTTAGTTGGTGGATTCCCCATTATTTTTGAAAAGGAATCAATAAACCCACTAGAAGAATCATATCCTGCATCTAGTTGAGCATTGATGATTTTTTCACCTGTTCTAATGGACTTCAGAGCCATTCCCATTCTTCTCGCTCTAGCATATTGAACAAATGTCATTCCGTAGATTTTTTTGAATTGTCTTCTCGCTGTAACTGCATGAATTCCCAGTTTTGAAAAATCAGCATCTTTCCATCTTTTTTCTGGATTTTCTTCAACAAGCTCAATCATTTCATGAACTAATGTTGGGATCTCTTTAGGATAGGACATAGGGTTACATCTTTTGCACGGTCGAAAACCAGCCAACAGTGCTTCCTCCGCAGTCTCATAAAAATGACAATTTTCATATTTGGGTTTTCTTGCTGGACAAGTCGCATGACAAAATACCCCCGTTGTCTTTATTCCAGCAAAGAAAATCCCATCATATTTTGAATCTCTTTCTAACAACGCCTGGTAATATAGTTTTTTTATTGTTTCATCATTAAACATTACAAGTTCTCCTTTTTATTTGAACATTAGAAGTTCTATTTGATTGTTCCTTTGATAACTAGTTAGACTGTTTAAGACATTTTCGTAAAAATGGTTCATATCCTTATTACCCTTGTTATTGTATGAAAAATAAAGAGATGGTCCAAAGCTAATTCTACCTATACCTAAATTTAGATAATCTATTATGTTATCTCTGTTTATATCCAACATTACATTAATAGGCACATTAACACTATTAGCTAGCTTAAAAATGTGTTTTTTATTATTTAGTCCAGGGATAAAAATGCAATCAGCCCCAGCTTCTTCATAAGCCATTATTCTTATCAAGGTTTGTTTAAGACATTCTTCACTTAGATTGTTTTTTGAACTATCTCCCATAAAATACTTGTCTGTTCTTAAATTAATGAAAATATCACTATTCAGCTTTTTACACACTTCACGGATATGAGCGATCTTTTCACATTGATCTTGGACATTATATAAAGTAGATTCCCCGCTGACTTTATCCTCAATATTTAATCCTACAACACCAATTTCAATTAATTTTACTATGTTCTTTTCCAACTCATATAAGTTAGAAGCATAGCCAGACTCTATGTCCACTGTAATAAAGTTTTCATTTGGTTGCATTTGATTTATATAAGTGATGATCTCTTCAAAAGGCATATTTTCTCCATCTTCGTAGCCATAATGAACAGCCATCGCATAACTTCCCGTGGCAACTAGTTTGATAGTGTGACTAGTTAAAGCCTTTGCACTTTCCACACTCCAAATATTTAATAGTACAAGGGGTCTACTTTTATTATGCAGTTCCCTAAAAACCTTTACTTTTTGAGAAGTATCCATTTTCCTCTTCCTTTCAGTGCATTTAGTGAGATTATAAAAGACTGATTGAAAAAGAGCATACGAAAAATGAACATGTATTTTTTAAAGAGATTTTTAAAAATATTAGAATCTAAGCTAAAAAAAGCGCTGACCTGAATACAAATTAGCGCTCTTCCCATCTATTTGTTTCATATTCCATCTTAAAAAATTACTGTAGACCAGAATAATTTGCTTTGTAGTTTAGGTATTTTATCAATTTAATTCTTCCCACTTACTTAAATACATCCGTTCTGTATGTTGTTTAGGGTTATCTATTTTACAGATGAACTCTAAACTATTACCGTCAGGGTCATTAAAATGAAATTTTATTGTTCGTATACTTTTATGAATACCGAGCCATGTAGCTGATCATCAACATAAGCATCTAATTTCCACATGCCTTTTTTAGGAAGAGACATCATTGAAGGGATATGGGCATCAGCACCGTTATTAGGTCCTCCTATTGGCAAATTTTCGATAACTGTCATCTCTTCTTTAGAGTCATTATGAGTAGCAATAACCTTCAAATTTCCTTTTAATTTCTCTGAATCTCCCCAGAAGTGCCACATATACTTGTTTGCTTCGCCAGAATAGAATCGTGTAGCCTTAGAATCATCATAAATAAAACCTAATTTGTCTTCGACTCCAATCATGCGATAGTTTTCTGATTCAAAGATACTACTTTCCTCCCATTCCTCATTGGAACAACCAACAAGATAAACAAAAGTAATAAACAAAAGGAAAAAACGAACAGAAATTTTAATCATCCATATCCCCCCTTGGAATCTAATTATGATTTAAAATTTAGACGAAGATGAATCAATTAAGTTACTAATCTTTTCGTTAATCTGTATTTCACGATTGATAAATCAACGAAGAATTATAAATCTATACCCCTCTTTATATAGAGCCACTTTTCAAAGCTTTGAATACAATCTATATGATCGTTTAGGACAGCATCATAAATATCTACACTAAAAAAGACTTTTCGATACTTAGGGTGATCATGTAAAAGATTCTTTAACTCTAATATAGTGTTTCTATTAGTATCATGAAGTTGTATTTTTATTTCTTCCGTTACATATTGTTTTTCATTAAATTCTTTTGCATCAATTGACCAAATATCAATTTTCCATTGCTGTTCAAATAGGCTTGTATGTACACCCCAATATAATCCTTTTGGCAAATGAGGTGTTTTCCCTATCATTTCATTTCTGAAGCTCATTTTAGATGGCTCTAACATATGAGAAATTTCTTTACCTAATTCAAAAAAGTTATCGTTGTTAATTGTATCTGACACGAGATAAATATCTAAATCTCTCCAGGTCATTATTTTTAAATGATAGCTTCCGCTGACATGCGGATTACTGAACTTTTTTAATAGGTCATGCAGTCCTAATGTGTAGAGAATTTCATTTGCTTCTCGGATTATTTTTTTGTTGTTTTCTTCTAAAATGATACTCATTTTGACACCTCCACAGAGCATCTTTAAATTAAGGACATCTTAATAGTTATCAAAATGAAAAATAGTTATTGTGAATAACCATTAAAGTGCATATGGTGATAAACCATTTTATTAAACGACTAAAAAGAAATGTCCACATTCATACTCATTCAAAGACAAGATATTTCCGTACTTTTTTTCCCAACTTCCATTTTCTAAATCAATGTTCAATTTATTGAGGCAATCCTGAACAACCTCTTTTTTACCTTTCGCAAGTGGAGAGGTTCCTTTTTGAAAATTTGTATCCAAGTAGATCTTTGGGTTTCTCCATCCTGCAAAGAAAAATTGATCTACTAAATCATGAGGCAAAGGAAATGCTTTGATTTTTACTGGACGCATAACCTGTTGCTCGATCAAAGTTGCTAAATCTTTTACTGGTGGATGAAATATATAGGCATTCTCTAATATAGGTGCAAAGTATTCAAACAACCAACAATCTTCATCGCATAATCTTGGATCTAAAGTGAAAATAACTATTTTTCCGTTTTCTTTTAAGACTCTTTTCATTTCTCTAAAACATAATGGTAAGTCTTGAAAGTGGTGAGATGCTAGTGTGCAAATGATTCCATCTACTGAATGATCTTCTAATGGAATCTTCTCAGCAACTCCTTCTTTCCACGTAATATTTCTATGTTGCTTTCCTTGTCTCCTCATGATTTCAGAAGGTTCCATAGCAATCACTTGATAGCCCACTTTCGCTAATTCGTAACTATAGTTTCCTGTTCCTGAACCAATATCTAATATGGTTGCTGAAGGATGGATATTAAGTTCTTGAATTATTGCTTCTGTAATGCGAGAATCTGCTTTTCTAGTAGTGTTATAGCTTTTTCCAATTTGATTATAAATCGTCATGGACTTTCCTCCTTGTATAATATTTCCTAACTGTTTTCTACTTGATCAGAAATGAGTAGAAATGGTAATTAAACTAGAATAATTCAGGTTGAAAATTTGATGAATGATAAATACAATTAGTCTATCATGGTATAATTAGAAAGTATATACATAATTGGGCTGTTGCGCGAGGGAGGGATGACAAATGACTCCTTTACTAGAAAATATTCAACAACTATCTATACTTGTTTTAGTGGTATGCTCCTTTCTTTTTTATTACTATTTGCGATCCTTAAAAAGGGAAAGAAGATTATCTGTTTTTGAACGGACCATTTATATTGTTATTCAACTAGCAGTGTTTGTTCTAGGAGGCAACTTTCTTCTGCTAGTTTTATCTTAAGCAAAGAATTAGGAAACTAACTTTGATGAAAAAGATTCTATTATTTTTAGAATAGGGAGGATGACTTGTGTATATACCTAAACACTTTCAATTAAATGATCAAGAACTGATTGATGACATGATTAAAGAATACAGCTTTGCCACGTTGATTTCTCAGCATGATGGTGCTCCTTTTGCTACTCACTTGCCCCTACTATTCAATAAAGACGACCAATGTTTATATGGGCATTTTGCTCGTGCTAATAAGCAGTGGCAAGATATAACGAATCAACAAGTACTTGTTATCTTTCAAGGTCCTCATTCTTATATCTCTCCTTCTTGGCAATCCGAAACGAATGATGTACCCACATGGAATTATATATCGATTCATATATATGGGACCGTCGATTTGATAAAGGATGAAGAAACAGTCAAAGATATCCTAACTTCTTCTGTAACGAAATATGAAAATCCTAATAGCGGCTATCATTTAAGAAATCTAGACCCAAATTATTTGAGAGGGATGCAAAAAGGTATCGTCACGATTAAAATAAACATTACTAAAATGGAAGCTAAGGCAAAATTAGGCCAAAATGATACGATCGAGCAGCAAAAACAAATCATCAATGGACTAGAAAATACACTGGAGGAAAACAACCAAAAGGTGGCGGAACTTATGAAAAGAGTTTTAGGGTTTTCTTAAGTTTTGAAGTTAGGAGATTTAAAAATGACGAAAAATAAAATCAGAACCGAAAAGTATATAAAGATTAATGAAGATAAGTTTTATACAGTTAGCATTGGCGAAGGAGAACCGATCGTCTTTCTACATGGTGGTCCTGGTAGTGAACATCGCTTCTTCTTACCTCATGTTCTGCCACTTGCCAATGAATTTAAATTGGTTTTTTATGATCAAAGAGGGTGCGGGAAGTCGCACTCTTTTAGTGATAATTATTCTATGGAAGATGAAGTGAACATGTTGGAGTCTATTCATAAAAGATTAGGTTATGAGAAAATCAGTTTATTCGGTGAATCCTGGGGCTCCATGCTGGCATTATTGTATGCGACAACCTATCCAAATAGAGTAAATAGAATCTTACTAACAGCTGCAATAGGTGTGACAAAGGAAGGCTTTGAAACATTTGGGGTAGAACTAGAAAAAAAGCTGTCGCTAGACGATAAAAGGAAGTTATTAGAATTTGAAGAAAAACTGAAAGTGAATGAAGCATCTTTGGATGATATTTTTACTATTTTAGATCCCTATTATGTTTTTTCATCTGAAACGTTGAGTAGAAAAGATAAGACGACTTTTAACCAGCAGTCCAATGAAATAATTGGGAAAGATATTACAAACAACTATGATTTAACCAAAAAAGTTGATAGACTATCACAAATACCCATTCAAGTTGCACAAGGAAGTCATGATATGATCACTCCTGCATTAGTTAAAGAGTTGTTAATAAAAAAGATCCCTCATGCGAGATTAGTAGAGATTGATCAATGTGGTCATTGGACCGTTGTCGAGTGTCCAGAGAAAATGAATGAGATTGCTTATAATTTCTTTATGGGGTAATTTCTTTTTAAATAGATTTTTGTCGAAGGAGAAATGAAATTGGAACAATTTTTATTATATAATCTAGTTTTTATTGTATTCATACTACCATTTATTACATTTGTACATGAGTTGGTCATGCTCTTGCATGTATTTTTATTTTAGGTTCTCCCTCTGAAATTAGGTTAGGTAGTAAATTTAAAGGTTCAGGTATAAAGATTGGAAAATTAACAATAAAAATACAGCCTATTAGTGGTTGGGTTGGTTTTGCTACATGTAATGTAGTAGAGAAAGAAAACAGGTTTAAATTAATTTTATTTTATTTTGGCGGTCCCTTGTTCTCTCTTCTTTTATTCGCCTTCTCAGCATTTCTAATCAGTAGTTATAAATCACCAGAAATAGCTTATCATCTATTGAATATGGTTAAAAATGGTTCTCTTGTTCAATTTTTTATGACGATTATACCTATGAAATATCCGAGGTTATTGGGGGAATCTTATGCAGGTACAAAAAGCGATGGTTTGAATATTTTACATGAAATTAGAGGTAGGAAGGTAGCGTAATTTATTCTAACATACTTGTAATTGAAGTAAGATTCGATAAAACAGGAGAATCTAATATGTCTCACCTTTTTGATCGTATTACGGAGTTTATTTTTGTTGAAACGACTGTTCTACCGGCCGATGTTATTTTAATTCCTGGTTCAAATCACCCACCTTTAATGGAGAAGGCAGCTTCCTTATATAATCAAGGTTTAGCGCCATATATACTTCCATCAGGTGGATATAAAGATCATGTTGGAATGAAAGAATATGAATATTTACGCAGACTTGGTCTTGAAAATGGTGTCCCTCAAGAAGCGATTTTGAAGGAAAATCAACCACAACATACTTTAGAAAATGCAACGTTATCTTTAAGAGTATTGAATAAAGAGAATATAAATTCGAAGAAAGTAATCATTGTATGTAAAGCCGCCCACTCTTGCCGAGCCTTATTGTCCTATCAATCTGTGTTTCCAAAAGAAGCTAAATTCTTCGTGTCACCAGTAGTAGATAGGTATGGAATAACAAAGGAAAATTGGGCTCAATCCGAAAGAGGAATCAAACGTATTATGACTGAAGTTAAGAAAGTTGAAACATATTTTGGTCAACAGGTTCCTAATTTGATAAATATTTATGAGGAGAAAAACAATGAACATACGAAATTCAGCTAAAGCCATTATTATCGATTGGGAAAAGAAAGAGGTTTTACTAGCGAAAAATCAAGATATATCGAAATAAAGAAGACAGGAGAGAAGGATGAACGCGTGTTGTAATAGTGTCATGAAGCAGATCTACTTTGTTATTCAAACCATAATAGAAATGATCGATCAAATAGAAGAGGTAGACTTAGAAAAGAGACCTTCTGTAAACAAACATTCTATTGGAGAATTATTAAGTCATATGGCTACGATTTGTGAAGCGGATTTGCTTATTTCAGATCAGAAATCTTCTGAAGAAATGGAACGATATTACTCTGGAAAACGACTAGAAAATAAGAATCAAATTAAAAATGAATTATTGGCAAATGTTCATCAATTACAAGCAAGATATTCTAGCTTGAGTGAATGCGAATTATTTGAAAAGACGACCTCCTATTGGGGTGTCACCTATACCCGTTTTGAATGGTTAGTAGAAATATTATCTCATTTATATCACCATAGAGGACAATTACATGCAATTCTCGTTCACTACTATAAAAAAGAGCTAACAGTCTCGCTATTTGAATAACAACATTAAAAGGGGTAATGAAAATGAAAACAACGAACTACACAGCAATCGCAGAAAAATACGATAAAAATCAATATAGAGTAGGGGAAGTAAAGGTGGATCAAGATTTACAAGCCTATATTGAAAAAAATAAAGATCAAACTGAAATTCATGTTTTAGATTTGTCTTGTGGCACAGGATTGTATCTTGAAAAACAAACAACTTTTTTTAAGGAAAATAAAATGAAGTGGTATGGTCTTGACCTATCAGAAGCGATGTTAAAAAAAGCGAAAGAAAAGGTAGATCATGTGGAATACACACATGGAGACGCTGAAAATATGCCCTTTTCGTCCGGAAAATTTGATTTTATTTCAAATAATTACGCTTTTCATCATTATAAAAACAAAGAGAAAGCCTTAAATGAAATGGATCGTGTTTTGAAAAAAGGCGGGATCTATAAAATGCACAATATAGCGATCCATGACATGACAAAACTATGGATGTATCACTATTTTCCATCAACTTATCATGAAGATTTAAAAAGGTTTTGGCAAAAAGACGTTATCTTTAATGAACTAACTCAACGAGGTTTTCAAGTCGAAATAAATATAGACTATAAAATGGAGCAAATACATGTGAAAGATATATTGAACTTTGCTGAAAATAGAGATATATCTGCTTTAACATTAATTAGGGACGAAGAATATCAAGAAGGCGTAGAAAAAATGAGATTCGATTTAAAGAACGACCCGAATAAAACGATCGTCAATGACTTCGCGGATATGTTTTGCTTGGCCAGAAAGGTCTAGGTAATGAAAGTAACGATAAGAACGGCTGAGAAAAAAGAGTGTGAAGATGTCCTAGAAGTGTTAAATAAAGCAACGCTCGATTTGTTAAAAAAGGGAATAAACCAATGGTCGTATCCTTGGGATCAAGAATCAATAAAACAACAATTGGATGATGCATTTGTCATGATACTAGGCAATACGATCGTTGGAACGTTTTTTATTAGTCTTAGGAACACAATCAGTGATTTAGAGTTGGAAAAGGGAAGCTACTATTTACATAAAATTGCGGTACATCCATTTCATCAAGGAAAAGATCTTGGTTCGGAAATCCTACGATTTGTTTACGCTTACGTTAAAAAGCAACAGAAATCGGTCTATTTAGCCTGTTGGGCGGGTAATGAAAAATTGAAACAATTTTATCTAAACAATGGACTCATGTATGTAGGTGACTTTCCAGAAGAGGATTATTTCATTAGTGTTTTTAAGTTTGTTTAGAGTATTGGTATAGGGAGATAATTGTAGGTTGATAATAAGGTCGCGAAGCCTTACCCTTTGGATGGTGTTTTGTCCAAAGGGTTTTTTATCGAAAACAGTATTCCACAAATAGGACGAATTGTTGAAAAATAGAAGGAGATTTATTGGAAATGTAGAAATTAATGTTTATGTAATTTACTGTATGTATTTGGAGCGTATTGATTGAAATGTTGGACAGGTGTATTTCGCAATTAAAAATTGAGCCACTTCGCAAAAAAAATTTGAGCTACTTTAGTGATCCTATTTCACAAACTTTAGAGAGAAATATTTCGCTCCATTTTTAGGCTTGACATGGAGCCTCTACGGGCATGAATTCCTGCGACTACGTGCGAGTAGGAAGGGATTCGCACCCTAACAAAGGTATCATGCCCGCCTCTCCAAATAAAGCCGCCCTTTGTATCTTCATACAAAGAATTCACAAACTTTGAGTGGCTTATTTTTTTGTTGTCATGTGGTTCACTTTTCGTGTGCTATTAACAGACAGGTATAGGACGATAATATTCATTTACTTTTTGAGGAGTAAGGTGATATAAATGAAAACAACCCAGTCAAAAGACGGTACAACTTTGGCGTACGATGTCTACGGTGATGGTCCAGCGCTCATTTACATAACGGGAGCAATCTGCCATCGCTCATTTAAGCCCATCGTACGAGATGCCAAAATATTTGCCACTGAATTCACTGTTTACAATTACGATCGCCGTGGACGCGGGGATAGTGGTAACACACTTCCTTATACTATAGAACGTGAAATTGAAGATATCGAGGCCATAATTGATGCGGCAGGAGGCAAGGCGTATTTGTATGGCCATTCTTCCGGTGCTGTGATCGCACTTGAGTCAGCACTTCGACTTGGCAACAAAGTGCAAAAAGTAATTATGTATGATGCGCCATATGTTCGTGATGACAAAGAAAAAGCCGAATACAAACAATTAAGCCAAAAAATACACGACCTTCTTGGTAGCAAGAAAAATGCAGAAACAATTCTTACATTTTTAAAGGGGATTGGGATGCCCAAAGTATTTGTTTTATTGTTACCGTTATTACCTGGCTGGAGAAATATAAAAGCTCTAGCACCAACCCTTGCTTATGATATTACTCTAACTCAGGATATGCCACCCATTGAACGGGCTACTCGTATTTCAATACCAATCCAAATAATCGTTGGTGAAAAAAGTCCGATCTCTATATATCATGTTGGTCGCCAACTAACAGAGGCAATTCCAAACGCAAGGTTTGTACAACTTGCAAAGCAAGACCACATGGTTAATGGGAAAACACTACTGCCATTACTTTCTAATTTTCTCAAGTAAAAATGTCCTAACAACCACATTATAAAAGATTAATGAAAATTGTGGTTGGACTTGTGTGGTCTAGATTATAGGAATCGTTATAGTCTCAAACAAAATTTCAGCTGAATTTAATGAGAAGTCATTTTTTTATTAAGGTTTTGAAAACATTTAATGGATTGAATTTTATAGTAAGCTGTAGAAAGCTATGAACATTAGTATAAGTTCTGTTCCAAGGGATCTCGAAAAAAGTCTTCTTGATAGGGGGCGAATATTCAAAAGAGTCTTAGCCCTTTATTTCCTATACATAAGGAATATAAGTGCATTAGGCTATTTAACTAATAAACCCTGTTACTTTAAGATGGTGCGGTATATTTAAACTCCTGTCACTAAACACCAAATTGTTTTAAATGGTGGTCGAGATGCTTATAGATTCCTTTTCCCCATTGTTCGGGAGTGAGTTTTCCGAAAAATGGATGTGGATGACGAGTACAAGCCTCTGGTCCATTCTTTTGAAATATGATTATTTTTTGTTTCAGTTTTTCTCTTTCTATTTCAAAATCTCTTCTACATGTTATTAAAATGGTTGGAATAGTCGGCATATTGTGGTCTAAAGGTTTGTCATTATAAAAGATGGGTTTTGCAAATCTCCCTACTAATAAGCCTAACCATCCTCTTTTGGGGAAAGAATCTCCCATTGCGATGTCTTGGAAAGATGAGCAATGAGCTAACATTTGGGAGGTATCCATTTTTCCCCACTTTGGTTGGGTTTTTACATTTAAGTTTTCGATACGATTTATTATTTCATCTGTATACGTGATCTCAAAAATATTATTCATTAGAATACTCCTTTAGTTTTTATTTTAACCAATAAATTCACTTGATTATTTAGATAAATAATTCAACGTCAAGGTTATTAAATCCTTTTAACAACAACCCCAATTCTGTACCGAGAAATGCTGCCTTTTTACTTTAGAGGATTACCTAAATTGTTACATCTTTTGATAATTGGTATAAATCAAAAAGTGATGTTTTTCCATAGGAGTGTGAATTTTAAATATTGAAATTAGGGGGAGAGAAATGAAAGGAATAGTTGGTGCTAATGTACCATTAGATTCTTGGACGAAAGTAAGTTCGCCAGGAAAACTTCTAATTCGGATCACGGAACATGTGGAGTAGAATGAAAAATTGAAACAGTTTTATATAAACAATGGACTCATGTATGTAGGTGACTTTCCAGAAGAGGATTATTTCATTAGTGTTTTTAAGTTTGTTTAGGGTGTATAGGGAGTTTTTCTACAGCTTTAAAGGATAATGTATGATCTAGGAGAATATTTTATGATTATCATGATTAATGGAGCATTTGGAGTGGGGAAAACCACTGTTTCACATTTACTCAAAGAAAAGATTGAAAACAGCATGATATTTGATCCAGAGGAAGTTGGCTTTTTGCTTAGAGACACTGTGCCCCATGAAGTAAGATACGAAGAAGAAAATACAGACGACTTTCAAGATTTCGTATTATGGAAAGTAGTGACTGTTCAACTGGCAGAGCATTTGATTAGTCATTATAAAGTAAACTTAATTGTTCCAATGACAATATACCAGAAGGACAACTTTCATTACATTTTCAATGGTTTTAAAAACATCGATGAAAATACGTATCATTTTTGCTTAAAAGCAAGTAAAGACACCATTTATGAAAGGCTACTTAAGCGAGGAGAAAAAGAAGGGAACTGGTGCTTTCAACAAACGGAGAAATGCTTGCAGGCCTTTGAAAATGGAAGTTTTAGAGAATATATTAATACAGAAAATATAAATGAAAATGAAGTTGTGAGTAAAATAATGGAATGTATAAACGACTCAACTAAACGGCTATGTATTTCAGAATAGGCCCGGGCGAACAGGCCTATTCCATTATGAAAGAAGAGTGAGAAAAGAAAATGTAGCATCAACCAAATAATCGTTTCATAGGAAGTTATTAATTAGTTGTAGCTTACAATACTTATATATGTATCACTTGCTTAGGTTGTATAGACGAATGTACAGGGTCATGAAAAAATGGTCATGAGTCTAGGTCGCCTTTAATGAACAAGATTTTTTCAAAGCGCCTAGTCGAAATGGTGGGTCCATTCATATGTTAATAATGAAAGGTATTATAACAAAGAGGAGTGAGACCATTGGAAAATGAACGATCAAGATCTTCTTCTGGGGGTCCTATGGGAATGATTAATGACTTTTTTCGTCAACCACCGAAGGGCTCTTTGCTAAGTCAGCTTGACAACTATTTTATGCAGTCAACGCCAATGAGAGGGTTTCCAGTTGATAAAAGTGAAACAGACCGTTACTTTATTGTCAGTGCAATGTTACCAGGGGTAAACAAAGAAAAAATTGATATCAAGGTAATTGGTGATGACCTTGTCATAAATGTTAAAGAGACAAAAACGGAAGGTACACAAAAGCTCCCTTCTGGGAAAAGAACGGTATATCTTCCTACCCATGTGGCAAAGAAAAATATGAAAGCAACATATAAAGACGGCATATTAAAGATAAAGTTCCCAAAGAAAAGCGGCATGGAAATCAAGATAGATGAAGCTGAATAAAATGACCTTAGTCTTTTAGGCTGAGGTTTTTCTTTTTCGGATGAAAAGTAAGGGGTTTCATCAGATCAGTGGAATAATATTACATGATTTTTGAGGATAATCAATTCTGGAGAATAAGACAGTCATTGGATTTCTGATTCCTGCTCTTATTGTTGTCATTTCTTATGTTGTTTCATTGGCGAAAATCAAAAGCAACGTTTTGGACAATCTAAATTGGTTTATGAGGGTAATACTATTGATTATCTTTTTTGTATGGATGTTTTTAGGGTACTTGCACGCTTGGACAACAAGTACGCATCCGTAAGATAAGGATTGTTAATATGAGAAAGAATCTACATGAGGGGATTTGCTTAATAAGAGTATGTAAGAATTGAGAATAATGACTCAATTTAAATGAGGACCTTTTTAAGAAAAATGTAAGCATCGATAGTAAGCGGGCAAATCCTGATTATTAATCCTTCTGATTGAAGAAAAGTAGCTGATAACAAAAATTCAATTTTTGACTTGATTTTTTATTGAAAAAGACAATTTTGTTAAATAACCTTCTGAAAGGACATGCTATAATATTTAAAGAAATGGAGGTGGAAACCATGGAGGAAATGTTAAAAGAGATACTTGGAGAAATTAAAAATGTCAATGGAAGAATAGACTTACTCGAGAAAAGACAAGACGAGAGAATGAATGTATTTGAAAAGAGACAGAACGAACGTTTTGAACAGATAGACAAGCGATTCGAAGAAGTGGACCGCCGCTTTGAACAGATAGATAAACATTTAAAAAAAGTAGACGGGCGACTTGACGGGATAGACAAGCGATTTGAAGGAGTAGATCGTCGTTTTGAACAGATGGAAAAACATTTAAGGCAAGTAGATCATCGCCTTGACGGGATAGACAAGCGATTTGAAGGAGTAGATCGTCGTTTTGAACAGATGGAAAAACATTTAAGGCAAGTAGATCATCGCCTTGACGGAATAGACAAACGTATTGGGGGAATGGATCAGCGACTTGATCGCCTAGAGTCTGAAGTGAAAACGATTAAAGAAGGTCAAGGTCAACTTTTAAAAAATATTATCGAAAGTATGGGACAATATACGGATAACATTATCGGATATGTAGATAGTGGAACAGACGCTTTAAATAAGCGTGTGTATAAACTCGAACAAAATTATGAAAATATTATTAACGGTAGGGCTAGAACATCCTCGGCAAAATAAATAGCACACATAGAAACTAGTCCTTTTGATTTTTCTCCTCCATTCTTACCTAAAAATCCCCTATATTTATTTCCTAACTTATATGTATGTTGCTTGATGACGCAAACGTTTGATATGATTTATAATATTGTCTATGCACGAATTATGCGGAGGTGAAGGAATTGACAAGCATTTCAAAAGATCAAGTAAAACATGTTGCCCACCTTGCTAGATTAGCGGTTACTGAAGAAGAGGCTGAGATGTTTACAAAACAGTTAGATGCAATCATTGATTTTGCAGAACAGTTAAATGAATTAGATACGACAAATGTTGAGCCAACTCATCATGTACTGAATATGAAAAACATTCTACGTGAGGACAAGCCAAAAGAAGGGTTACCATTAGAAGAAGTATTAAAAAATGCACCTGATCATCAAGATGGACAAATCAAAGTACCATCGATTTTGGAATAAGGAGGGGATAACATGTCTCTATTCGATCATAAGCTGTCACATTTAAAGAGTTTATTACATAAAAAAGAAATAACAGTCTCAGATCTTGTGGATGAGTCTTTTAAAAGGATAGAAGAAGTAGATTCAAAAGTCGATGCTTTCCTTACATTAAATGAAGAAAATGCTCGCAATTATGCAAAACAGCTAGATGAGGCTCTAAACGAAAAAGATGAATTTGGTTTGTTATTTGGAATGCCGATTGGTATAAAAGATAATATTGTCACAAAAGATTTACGAACAACGTGTGGATCGAAAATATTAGAAAATTTTAACCCAATTTATGATGCGACTGTTGTTCAAAAGCTAAAAAAAGCGGAAGCTGTTCCTATTGGTAAATTAAATATGGATGAGTTTGCGATGGGTTCTTCAAATGAAAACTCAGCTTATAAAATGACTCGCAACCCATGGAATTTAGAAACAGTTCCTGGAGGTTCTTCAGGTGGTTCAGCCGCTTCTGTTGCAGCTGGAGAAGTTCTTTTCTCCTTAGGTTCGGATACGGGGGGCTCAATACGTCAACCAGCAGCCTTCACGGGAACAGTTGGGTTTAAACCAACTTACGGACGCGTATCTCGTTTTGGATTAGTTGCCTTTGCATCTTCTTTAGATCAAATCGGACCGATCACGAGAAACGTTGAGGATAATGCCTACTTGTTACAAGCAATATCAGGCCTAGATGAAAATGATAATACCTCTGCCAATGTAGAAACGCCAGATTTCTTATCTTCTTTAACAGGCGATGTAAAAGGCTTAAAGATTGCTGTACCAAAGGAATATTTAGGTGAAGGAGTAAGTGCTGAAGCTCGTGAATCTGTACTTAATGCTCTGAAAACATTAGAGAAGCTGGGAGCGACATGGGAAGAAGTGTCCTTACCTCACTCTAAATACGGAGTAGCAACTTACTACTTAATTGCTTCATCTGAAGCCTCTTCTAACCTTTCTCGCTTTGATGGTGTTCGTTACGGATATCGCACAGACAATGCTGAAAACTTATTAGAAATGTATAAGCAAACGAGAAGTGAAGGCTTTGGAGATGAAGTGAAGCGCCGTATTATGCTAGGGACGTTTGCGTTAAGCTCTGGTTACTATGATGCTTACTATAAAAAAGCCCAACAAGTACGAACATTAATTAAGCAAGATTTTGAAAAAGTATTTGAAAAATACGATGTCATTATTGGACCAACAACTCCAACACCAGCGTTTAAAATCGGTGAGAAAATTGATGATCCATTAACGATGTACGCAAATGACATCTTAACGATCCCTGTAAACTTAGCAGGTGTTCCGGCAATAAGTGTCCCTTGTGGATTTGAAAATGGCTTACCTTTAGGATTACAAATTATCGGTAAACATTTTGATGAAAGTACGATTTACCGTGTTGCTCATACATTTGAGCAAGCAACAGACTATCATAAACAAAAACCACGACTGTAAGGGGTGACAATAGATGAATTTTGAAACAGTTATAGGACTTGAAGTACACGTTGAGTTGAAAACAGATTCAAAAATCTTTTCGAGTTCACCAAATGCATTTGGTGCAGCACCAAACACAAATACTTCGGTCATTGATTTAGGTTATCCAGGCGTACTTCCTGTTGTCAATAAAGAAGCAGTTAACTTTGCGATGAAAGCAGCCATGGCATTAAATTGCGAAATTGCAACGGAAACGAAATTTGATCGAAAAAATTACTTTTACCCTGACAATCCGAAAGCTTACCAAATTTCTCAATTTGATAAACCAATTGGAGAAAACGGCTGGATTGAGATTGAAGTCAATGGTGAGAAAAAGAAAATAGGGATTACACGTCTTCATTTAGAAGAAGATGCTGGGAAGCTCACTCATAGTGGAGAAGGCTATTCTTTAGTGGATTACAACCGTCAAGGTACACCTTTAATTGAAATCGTGTCTGAACCAGATATTCGTACACCAGAAGAAGCGTATGCATACTTAGAGAAACTCAAATCCATTATCCAATATACAGGCGTATCCGACTGTAAAATGGAAGAAGGTTCACTTCGTTGTGATGCCAACCTTTCGTTACGTCCGATTGGTCAAGAAAAGTTTGGAACAAAAACGGAATTAAAGAACTTAAACTCCTTTGCTTTTGTTCAAAAAGGATTAGAGTATGAAGAGATACGTCAAGAAAAAGTTTTATTAACGGGCGGTGTCATTGATCAAGAGACACGTCGTTATGACGAACAAACGAAAACAACGATCTTGATGCGTGTGAAGGAAGGTTCAGATGATTATCGTTACTTCCCTGAACCAGACTTAGTCGAACTATACATCGATGACGAATGGAAAGAAAGAGTAGCCAAATCGATTCCTGAACTTCCAGATCAACGAAAAGCACGTTACATAGAAGAATTAGGTTTACCTTCTTACGATGCAATGGTGCTAACGCTCACAAAAGAAATGTCGGATTTCTTTGATGAAACTGTTAAAGTAGGAGTGATGCGAAGAAAGCTTCTAACTGGTTAATGGGTGAAGTGTCTGCCTACTTAAATGCCAATCAAAAGGAATTATCAGAAGTACCTTTAACACCTAAATCTTTAGCTGAGCTAGTAAAGCTTATTGATGAAGGGGGACACTTTCTTCGAAAATGGCAAAGAAAGTATTTAAGGAATTAATTGAAAATGGTGGCGATCCTCATAAGATTGTTAAAGAAAAAGGATTAGTGCAAATTTCAGATGAGGCGACAATTAAGAAGTTTGTCAACGAAACGTTGGATGCAAATCCTCAGTCAATTGAAGACTTCAAAAATGGTAAGGATCGAGCGATCGGCTTCTTAGTCGGTCAAATTATGAAAAAGACGAAGGGTCAAGCAAATCCTCCGTTAGTCAATAAGTTTTTATTGGAAGAAATTAAAAAGCGCTAACACACTTTAGAACCAGCTATGAAGAAGATCATGGCTGGTTTTTTATATGATAGGTATGAGAAGTTTTGGTAGGATTGTTTACTATGATGATATATTTGGTTATGATAAGTAATGGATAAAAGTTCTTTTCGAAAGTAAACGGTTGGTATATAATAGTCAATTGTGAGAATAAAAAATAGACCTTAGACACGTATACATTGAAAACAAACATGTGTAGAATTATACAAATACATTCAACATAATAGGATGATGGGGAATGAAAAAAGCGAGAATTATATATAATCCAACGTCTGGACGAGAAGCGTTTAAAAGACAACTAGCAGGCGTTATTAATGAATTTGAAAGAGCAGGATATGAAACATCTTGTCATGCAACGACCGGAGAAGGTGATGCCATTGAAGCAGCTAAGTACGCTTGTGAGCGCAAGTTTGATTTAGTCGTTGCTGCAGGTGGAGATGGTACGGTAAATGAAATCGTTAATGGAATAGCGGTTATGGATTATCGTCCTACATTAGGAATTATTCCAGTAGGTACGACGAATGACTTTGCAAGAGCCATCGGTATGCCAAGAGATAACATTTTAAAAGGGGCCAAAGCTATTATAGATGGGGCTCCAAGAAAGATTGATATCGGTAAAGTAAATGATAGTTACTTTATTAATATTGCTGGTGGAGGTCGGTTAACGGAGTTAACGTATGATGTACCAAGTAAATTAAAAACGATGCTCGGTCAGCTCGCCTATTATTTAAAAGGAATAGAAATGCTTCCTTCTATAAGACCATCCCAAGCAAAAATTGAGTTCGATGGTGAACAATTTGAGGGAGAAGTCATGTTGTTTTTAGTTTCTTTAACAAACTCAGTAGGTGGTTTTGAAAAACTAGCACCGCAATCAAGACTAAATGACGGAATGTTTGACTTGTTAATCTTAAAGAAGACGAATTTAGCTGAGTTCATTCGAATCGTTACATTAGCGCTTCGTGGAGAACATGTTAAGGATTCTCATGTTATTTATAGGCAAGTAAAAAAAAATAAAGGTTGAGACAGATCAAAAAATGATGCTTAATTTAGATGGAGAATACGGGGGGCTATTACCTGGTGATTTTGAAAATCTATTTGAGCATATTGAAGTCATCATGTCGAAGGAAAAATCTGAGCGAATGGATGAACTTGATCGTATGATAGAATTGAGTGATTAGCAGGGCGCCTGAGAAAAGGGGTCCTACTTTTAATATGGTCTAACCTATTTTTTAAATGAAAAGGAAGATTCAACTATGACGAAACAAACCCCTCCTGTACAAAAAAAACGAGTATTACAACGTTCAATTTGAAGATTTAACCCATGATGGTGCAGGAGTAGCGAAGGTTGACGGTTTTCCTATTTTTGTTCAAGGTGCTCTTCCAGATGAAAAGGGAAAAATAAAGGTTATCAAAGTAAAAAAAGGGTTTGCCTTTGGACGCTTAATGGAGCTCACTGAACAAAGTAAGGAAAGACAAGATGCACCTTGCCCAATCTATAAGCAATGTGGTGGGTGTCAGCTTCAACATTTAAGTTATCAAGGGCAACTCGACTACAAACAAAAACAAGTTAAAGATGTCCTTAAGCGCATAGGCAAACTTGATTTAGAAAAGGTAAAGGTCCATCCTACATTAGGGATGGAGGACCCTTGGAATTATAGAAACAAAGCTCAAGTCCCAGTCGGAGAACGTGAAGGAGGGCTTGTAGCAGGTTTTTATCAACAAAGGTCACATGAAATCATTAATATGGAAAGGTGTCTCATCCAGCAGGCAGAAAATGACCATGTTGTCCAAGCTGTTAAAGAAATTTGTGAACGATTCGGCATTAAAGCATATGATGAAAAAAAGCATAAAGGATGGCTACGTCATATAATCGTTCGCTATGGCTATGTGTCGGGACAAATGATGCTTGTATTTGTCACAAAAACATCAGATTTCCCCCATACAAAAGCCTTATTACAGGAAATCACGAGCCAGTTTTCAATGATTCGCTCAATTGTCCAAAACGTAAATAGTAAACGAACAAACGTGATTTTTGGTGAGGAAACGAATGTCCTGTTTGGCTCAGAATATATATATGACAAAATCGGTGATATAGAGTTTGCCATTTCAGCACGTTCGTTTTATCAAGTAAATCCAGAACAAACAAGAGTACTATATGATAAAGCACTGGAATATGCAGAATTAACAGGTGAAGAATCCGTTATCGACGCTTATTGCGGGATTGGCACAATCTCGTTATTTTTAGCGCAAAAAGCAAAACAAGTTTTCGGTGTCGAAATTGTTCCAGAGGCGATTGAAGATGCAAAACGAAACGCAGAACTAAATGGAATGTCGAACGCCGAGTTTGCGGTCGGACAAGCAGAAGAGGTCATTCCAACCTGGTATAAGGAAGGGAATAAAGCAGAAGTAATTGTCGTCGATCCACCTAGAAAAGGCTGTGATGAAGCCCTTCTTCAAACGATCATCGATATGAAGCCAAAACGAGTCGTTTACGTTTCTTGCAATCCATCCACCCTAGCCAGAGACTTACACATCCTCGAACAAGGAGGATTTGAAACAAAAGAGGTCCAACCTGTTGACATGTTTCCTCACACATCTCACGTTGAGACAGTCGCGTTGATAGAGTTGAAATAGCTTAGTATCAATAGGTTGAGTGTATTTAAATTGAATATTCAAGTGTGTTTTATGTTCCCTCGGACTATTGGTTCGGGGGATTTTTTGACCCCCGGGGGTTTTATTGTTACGCGGAAAAGAGTAGTGAAGTTTTATGGAGATGTTTTAGTGATTTGGGGGGAGACCTTTTTTTTTAGAAAAGTGATACAAACCCTATGGCTTACAATATAGTTTCTGTAGGACATACGGCAGATACGGTAGAAGGTGAATTACTAAGAGCAATAGAAAGACTTCGATATGAGGCGCAAAATAATGGGAATGGTCACTGGGATGATGGATTTGAACTTTTTTGTATGTATATATGAGAGACATTAAATGACGAAAGAGTATTCAAAAATGAAGTTTTACAACAAATAAGAAGAAATATTGAGACCTTATTGAATTATGAAAGCCCATATTTAGAAGATGATTTATATGACAGGATAATAAATCAAACGATTGAGTAGAGTCATTCACATAATGGTCCTATATCTAGGGAGAAGGACCCCGATCAACTTAGATAGGAAAGAAGGAGGTTATATGTTTATGAACGATAGAAAACAGTTATTGCAACAAAAGTTAAAGGCAACTAAGCAAAAAATTAGCAGAAAAGAGTTAATAGAGTTGCTACCTGATAATCTTTCAGTAGTTATAGAGGAAGCTACGTTCTTTACTGATCCTAAAGTAGAACATATTTTAAACAACTTATATAATTTATGGAACAATGAATTGCACCTACACAGCTTTATTAATAAGTACAGCGAAAACAGAAAAGAATTTAGTTGGGAAAATGAGGTGATTAGTTTTGTTCAAGGGTTAAATTTTAAACAGGAACTAGGATATTTATATGTTGGCATAGAAAAAAGTCCTCTTTATCTTGTTGGTGGTAAATGGCTAATAGAGAATTTTGATGTGTTCTGGGAACAAATTAGTTTTGAAGACATATGGTTTTTTGGGAAAGATCTTAGTAATGGGGTATTAGTTTCTCAGTACGGAGGATATTTAGAACACGATCCAAACCCCAAAGAAATAATGTATGCTATTACATATTGGGGCATTGATAAATAAGATTTAGCTTTAACAAATAGTATAGAGAAAGTACGGAGGAGTTGATCGTATTGAATGATCAAGAAGAAGGTTTTGTGATAGATGGTATATCACCAGATGGAAAGTGGTTAGTAGTCTTTGAGGATAATGGAGAACCAGCTTACTTGTATTTATATTCTCTAACATCCAGTGGTGATATTTCAGGAATTGTTGATCACCTATGGATTTATAATCAAATATCCCCTCCTATCGACGAGTGTGATCAAGTGAGTATTGTATGGTCAGCAGATTCTATGAAATCTATCATTATTGTAGACGGTGAATGTTGGGGAATGTTTGACCTTTTATCAATGAGAAAACTCACTGCTCCAAGGGATCAAAACATTATAGTAACTATTCCATTAGAAATTTGGGAAGAAGGAATTCCATCTCAATTAGGAGAAACATTAGGTGTATTATTACACTAAAATAAGCTCTTCCATTCCCTTATTTGCTCAAGAATTGGATCATCTTTACTAACAGGTATTTTTTAAATTTCAAAGTCCCTTGGCTGTTCATTAATAATTCTGTTTAAAAGCTTTTGCTTTAATTCTTTTCTGTCGATTACGGAGCCTCCTATCAAAAGAATACATAAGCTAGTTGTTCGGGAAGGGTTCTGTTTTTTATTAACGGGGTCCGTTACCTATCGCAACAACATCTATTTGCATAAGAAAATGAATATGTAAATGTATAGAAAATCGCATTATGTTTTGAATAGGTATTATGATAACAAAAAAACGGTACCTCAACCCTTAACGGACCAGGATGCGGCTTTTATTTTATTCCGGGGGTTTATACAATTAAAGCCCCCGTTTCTGTATGAATCGATTTTAAGAAATTTTAGTACTTATTTTGATTTAACGCAACCTATCTAAATATATCTTCTAATTTTATTCGTATGCTTTAAATTGATCTTCGCTCTCATTTAATACAATTAATTCTCCTTCAATCCTATCTATACCTATTAGAATATAGGAGTTCTTTTCTTTTGCGTCTTCATTTATTTCTTTGATTGATATTGTTGTGTTATTTTCAGTAATGTCTGCCTTTGAAAATTCCAAAGTTTTGTCACTTGATCCAGATGAAATAACTACCATCTTTCTTCCTTCCGAAATTGTAAAGACTTTATATCCTCGAAAATCTGTTTCATTATTTTGGAGTTGTACCACATAGTTTCCTACATTGCTATCTTCGTCAATCCTATCTTTTTCTAACACCCAGGTATTAGAAACGCAAGCACTCAATGTTACCAGTAACAGGAATACCAATAGCAATAATTTTTTCATAACCTTAGTGCCCTCCATTCTACCAAATAACTATACAACTTCAACTAAAGCACCCTAATGTTGAGGATAACCACTATTCCAAATACTAAATGTGATGGTTTTGAGCCTTACATCATTTTATCAAGTACTATTGAAGATAAAGATGTGATAGTTGTTGGAAAGTGAAAACCATTTTAAATTCAAAAGTTGATATGGAAAAGTTACAAAAATACAAAGACCAATTCACATCGTACCAAAAAAAGTATAAAACCAACTAAAAAAGCATTAAGAAATTAATTAAAATGTTTGAGATAATTGCTGGTCAATTTTTAATTTAGCAATTCTAATACCACCATCCAATCATAATGCCAAAGAAAGATTTCTGACGCATTTTTGTATGAGCAAATAAGCTCTCCCATTCCCTTATTTGCTCAAGAATTGGATCATCATCGCTAACAGGTATCTTTTTAATTTCAAAATCCTTAGGTTGTTCATTAAAAATTCTGTTTAGAAGCTCTTGCTTCAATTCTTCTCTTTCCATTACTGAATCTCCTATCAAAAGAATATATAAGTTAATTGTTTTAAAAGGGTAAAAGGAATGATGTTTTATCCTTTGCTCCTTACTTATTATTGCTTTGGGGTTAAATGGATTTAAGGAATAAAAGATCAGCTTAATTAGTAATAATAGGAGGATAGTAGTATAGTTTCATGGACACACCTGAGTTAAGTTTTCTAATTCTTGACTATAATAAAAAACGAAAGGATGTGTCCTTGATGGGTAACCAAGGTGTTAGTAAAAAATTCAATGAAGACTTCAAAAAAACGGTGGTTAATCTTTATCATTCTGGCAACTCAGTAAGCAATCTAAGTAGCGAATATGGCGTGTCTGAAGTGACGATTTATTAATGGATTAAACGATTCTCTCCAATCAATTTAGAACATGGTTCGACCGTTACAACGGACGATTTAATCCAATTAAAAAAACAAATGCGCCGCCTTCAGGAGGAGAATGAAATATTAAAAAAGGCTATGGCCATATTCGCGAAAAAGTAAGTAAAACTGAGTTAGCCGCTACGATTGAAAAGTATAAAGATCAACACCCTATACAAGCACTGTGTGAAGTCCTAGATATTCCAAGAAGTACGTATTATCAATCACTACATGAAACAGAGTCTAATCGTGATCGTGAGAACAAGGAACTAACCAAAGAAATGATGGAAATTCATATAGATAGTAAAAAACGGTACGGAGCACCCAAAATTCATATGGAACTCGAAAAAAAAGGATTTTTCGTGAGTCTAAAAAAGAGTTCAAAGGCTAATGAAAAAAGCTGGAATCCGCTCCATTATACAAAGGAAATATCATCCTTATACTAGTCAGCACCAAGTAACAGAACAAGAAAACTTATTAAACCGAGACTTTACCACCACAACGATTAATGAAAAATGGGTGGGAGATATTACGTATATCCATACGATTAAAGATGGTTGGTGCTACTTAGCTTCAGTGATGGATTTACATTCTAAGAAAATCATAGGTTATTCCTTTTCAAAAACGATGACGACAGACCTAGTGACAAAAGCACTGGATCATGCGTATGAAACGCAATTTCCTAAAAAGGAGCTCATCTTTCATTCGGATTTAGGCTCTCAATATACAAGTGAAGAATTTGCAGAATCCATCCGTTCCAAGGGGATCAAACATTCATTTAGCCGAAAAGGTTGCCCATATGATAATGCTTGTATTGAATCGTTTCACGCTATTTTGAAAAAAGAAGAAGTCCATCAAGTTAAATACCTAAACTATCAATCGGCTAACATGGCTTTATTTCAATATATTGAAGGCTGGTACAACCGGAAAAGAATCCATGGAGGTATTGGGTATCGAACTCCACAAGAAGTAGAAGACAGCATTCGGGCATGCGCATAGCGACTCTCTAACATGTGTGAATCAAGCTTTATAGGGAGTAGCGGGCATGATAGCCTCCTTTGGCGATGCCGATGTCGGAGCATCTTGTTTCTCGGCAACAGAATCATGCCCGCGGAGGGACCCTGTCAAGCGTCAAATTAAAACAAGTTTTCTTCGAGCATAGGTATTAAAGTGAACTAACTTTTTTGTGTCCGAAAATTTGACTCAGATCCAGGATTCAATCCATTTGTATCCTTTTCCATTACGTTTACACCAATCCACAAAACCTGAAGTTTCCTCCTCATTAAATTGAATCCAATCATTTATTAAGTTCTTATAGTACAATAGCTGATTGTTTATGTATTGAACTTCCTGTTCGTTTTCTATTTTATTTTTAAGATCTTCGATTTCATTAATAAGTAACCTATCCTCCATAATGTCTCCTAAATATAAATCTTCTGATATATGGTGAAAAGAGAACCAAAGGGAGTCGAAGAGGATTTCAATCAACTTTAACAAAGATTGTTGTTCTTTAGTACCACCTGCTTGAATGGATAGGTTTAAATGTTTTTTTCTTTCATAAGTGTTTAAAAAAAGTCCAAACCACCTATAGGGTCTTGGGTCCTTAGGATCGCTCATTATCCATTTTTCTAAAATCGGCTTCAATAAGTTTTCCTCTAATGGATAGGTAAGTATGTTTTGTGTTTCTGATAAGGCTTCAAATAGACCAAAAAGCCAACAAGCAAAGTCTTTTTGTTTTTTTGTATCCCACTTCTTTGCTTCTTCAATAAATAAGTCTAATGTTTTAAATGCATCCTTACGAAGTCCTTTATCTCTTAAAATGCAAAAGTCTTTGAACAATAGATAATCATCTGCTTGTTCATTGTGTATAACTTCTTTAAAAGAATAATTCAAATCTTTCACAATCCTTATTTTTCTTTAGTTTGCTCTTTTTTAAAGAGCTTCTGTGACCTATTGACTTGTAACTTTTTTAATCCTCTTGCGATTGTAATTCAGTATGATATTGACTGTATTTTTGAAACTGACTTAAAAAGTTTTTTATACGATCTTTTACTTCTTCTGAGTTTCCATATATTTTTTGTTCTGCGAGGTAATACTCATCTAATAAACTGTGTAGTTCTAATTCAATCCATTCACAACTGGCTGGAATATAATTAATTAAAATAGACAGAACTGTATCAATTCTTGTCATATCTTCTGTTTCTTCATAGTATTTGTTAATTAACCCTAACAGTATTTTAGTTGGGAGTTCTTCTTCAGTGAATGCGGTAAGTTCCTTTAATTTTGCACATATAAAATACGGTTTTTCTCTTGAAGATAACGAAACTTCTATTATTTCGTATGGTGGTTCATCCACTTTTTCAATTAAGTTATCAGCCCATTTTATTACATCTTGAATTGTATAAAAACCTGCTGCCAGACCTAAGCGATACACTTCAGCTATTGTTTTTATATCCATAAAACCCCTCATTTCAACAAGCATTCTTCTTAAAAAAGGTCACTGTGTGATTGTTGTTTTCAACATTCTTGGGTAATAAGTATCTATAAAATTAATACATAGTTGTAGACATCCAATGTTTTTAGAGTATTTTTTTATGATAGATATTACTCGTATCGACTCCCCGCATAAAGTATTTTAGCAAAGTCCGCCCATTTAGGATTGTCTGAAAAAGATTTAGAGTCGTTAATAAAACCCTCCATCCCTGCTAAGAAGGTTTGGATTCGTTGGTTTTCCCATTCTTTTTTATTTTTGATCAAGTCCTGTTTTAAAAAAATGATGAACTGAACTAAATCGTTCTTTGAAACGACTTTGCTTTCAATATCATTGTAATTCAATGGTCAACTCACCCTGCTTCTTATAGTATTTGTTAAAGTTTTGTTTTAATAAAAATTGGCCACTATATAATGAAAAATGGTAAAAATTTTATTGTAGATGGTAATTTGTTTCTTTGACTAACAACACTTCTGCGCCAGAACAAAAAAAGTGTAAATTACCTGTTTCATAGTCAATTACTTCTAAGGTGATTGCTTCTAAGCCTTGTTCTTTTATATTAATAATATTTAAGTTAATTTGTTGATAAGGACCTCCACTGTTAAATTGTATACTTTGCGGGTCAAAAAACCTAAATCTAGATAGGAACCTCTGTTCTGTTTTACTGTGTATTATAAAATCAATCTCTAATACAGCCTTCTTCTCACCAAACTCTTCGAACATTTGAAGGTGAAATCCAGTGATGAATTTCACATCTGAAAAGGAAAAATTAGAGATGATGTCCTTTATTAAGGATATATTGTTAATCATAATTATCATCCAATCTAAAAGATGTATCTTTACTTAAATCACTTTATTATGTAGTTAATTTATTGATTTTATTAACATAGTTAAGAAAATACCACCTGTTATGTATACAACAATTTCTTTTTGAAAATTTTAATCCTTCAGCTAAATTGATATCTATTGTTTTTTTCGTATTGTGTAATTTCTAATGCTTATATTCTACTCTCTCTTGTTGTACCATTTTCCCATTCAAACAGCATTAAAGATAATAGATTCGTATTGTCGTTATTGGTGTAAAATAAAACTTTTGCTCTATCTAATTCAAAAAGAATCCGTATAACTATCTGATGGTAACAAAATCTTACTCATATAAGGCTATTCTATCAAGCCATCGGGAAAGAACTATTCACTTGTTTGTAAAAGTTCTTTTGATTTAGGATCAAAAATTTTATAGTCTATTTCAACTAAATGATCTTTTGTGACAGTAACCTCACAATAGTAGGGAACGTCTCTACCATAAGAGCCCAGATTAGGTATATCCATAAAATCAAAAAATTCCTCAGTATCTAGCATTTTTATGGATGTTAAACTTGACCTTCCAGAAGAATCTATTTCAATCACGCAACTCCTAAGAAAATGGGAAAACCCGTGCGTCAAATTTATAAGGTCGTGGAGCGGACGATCGATCGAAATGGACAAATTTTATTAGTCCCTGAAATCGAGTTCGAAAGTTACTGGACTTCTTTGAATATCGAACCTGAACAGGTCATTCCTCTCTATCATGAACACGGAACATGCGAACAATTTCATAGTGAATTAAAGACAGATTTGGATTTAGAGCGCTTTCCATCAGGAAAGTTTGCGACGAATGATTTAATCTTACACCTTGGCTGTTTTGTTTATAATCTGCTTCGAATCATTGGACAAGAAAGTTTAAAAGGAAGTGATGCCCCATTAAAAAAGAAGGTGTTTCGACGTCGAATAAAAACAGTCATTCAAAATCTAATTACCATTGCCTCTAAGATGGTTAGACATGCACGAAAAGTCTACTTAAAGTTTGGCAAAAATAGCCCTTGGTTCCATACGTTTAGAAGGATCTATTCGGTTTTCAGTACTTAGGCGGTCTTCATCCACTAATTTAAATTAGAAAAAAGAAAACATAGAAAAACCTGTAAAAATCCGTTCTTTTTAGAGGTTTATTTAGCGTGCTTTTTTTCTCTAAATAAGAGGTTTCCGTTTCCCTGTTTTAGGTCATGGAAAGCTTCATCATATCCAGGGTGTTCACTCTATTCAAAATACCATGATTGCGTGAACATCACTGCTAATACCATGGATTCAGGGAGTGTTTAAAACGCCTGAGATTGCCAACCATACGGGAACAGTTGCCTGCTTATATACGGGAAGCAAATGAACAACAAATCACGTATGAAGAATTTCTCTTTCACCTTCTGTCTATTGAAGTAGCTGAAAGGGAAGTGAAAAAGAAAGAATTAGCAAGGAAAAAGGCACAGTTTCCCGTACATAAAGACCTCCTCTCTTTTCGATTTGAGGAGGCACCTCATGTGCCAAAGAGACGAATCCTCGATATTTTTCAAGGAGAGTATATTCAGCAAAAAAACAATGTCATTTTTATTGGAAGCTCTGGGACAGGGAAAACGCATTTATCCATAGCTTTAGGGGAGGAGGCAATTAATCAAGGCTATAAAGTCAAGTATTACACCGGCGCCGGCCTAGCCAATGAATGAATGGAGGCTCAAGATGAAAAACGACTTCTCCAGCTAGAAAAGCAGTGGCTAGCTGCGGATGTGGTGATCATTGATGAACTAGGTTACATTCCTTACCACCAACGAGCAGCTGAACTGTTATTTCAATTTTTCTCTGCCCGTTATGAGAGAGGAAGCATGATTATCACCAGCAATCGTGAATTTGGACGCTGGGTGGAGGTTTTTCATGATGAGCAGATGACCACCGCCTTGTTGGATCGAGTGACTCATAAGGCTCACATCATCCCAATGAACGGAGATAGTTATCGCCTCAAAGAAACGTATTCGAAGTAACAAGAGGGTGGTCAACTTTTACATGAGCGACATGGTCAACTTTTGGGTTGACATTAACAAAACGAACCGTGTGCATCATCTTTGTCCCTGTTTGTTCACCGCCAAGATACACTTCAGCGTCTTGAAAAATGAGATTTTCGGGATCCGGCACTTGTTCATTTAATTACTCGATTTTGGCGTTCTTCTTTAACCTTTTAATAAATCGAATGTCTTTAAAACAATAGTGATCAAGCTGTTTATAATCCATATACCCACGATTAAAAAGATAAAGGCAATCAGGGTCTAATTCCACTAACGAATCCATCTTAGAACGATCAGAATGGTTCGCAGGAGATAACACGACCTCATCTGGAATGGTCATTTCTTTTGTCACAACGACTTTAAGATGCAGCTTAATACCGGCTTTTGTTTTTCGAAACGTGGCCCATGGATACTGAGATAGAGACATGGTCATCGTAGAAGAATCGATCACATGTAAACGACTGATCTCTCGAATAATAGGCTTGTTTTTTAATCGAGAGTGAATTTTCATCAAAAGGTGGCGAAAAACCTTTTCAAATACAGAAGAAGGAATCGCTTTAAGCCTTCTGGATAATTGAGAAGTACTAATGGAATCAAGTTTGATCGTTTCCTGCAGTTGTTTCTCATCTTCTAAATAAAGAGAAACATGGGTTAAACTTTCAATCTCTCGAATATGAGCAACAATGGAAATCTGAAATAAACAGTAGGTCGTCAGTTTCTTTATGTACTTATCTAAATTGTGAACGTTGGTTATTTTTTTGTCTCTTCACCATTTTCTGTGGTTTACACTCAATCCAGGCAGTAAGTTAGCGGGAGTGCGTAGCCGACCAGGGAAGGTTCTTCATCAGCTTACAGACCACTAAGTTGGTAGATAAGGAGCAGTCAAGTGCTTTCCTTGACGGGGCCGATTCTACCAACTATCCTGTCTGTTGCTGATGAATGAAGTGTTAAGCCGCCTTTTCCTTATAGAGTTCCCCTGTGCACTCCAGAAATACACGAAGTCTAAATCGTTCTAATTTTCGGTATCCATAGGCTCGTCGTTTAATATTTTTGATCTTATGATTCGTTCCTTCTGTTCGTCCATTCGTATAAGGAGAAAGGAAGTATTGAAGGATTTCTGCCTTCCAATTCTTAAGGGTCGTTGCTACTTTATGAAACGAAGGTAAGGGACTTGCACGAGCGTATTCAATCCATTCTTCTAAAAGGTCTAATGCCACATCATAATCGCTGGTTTGATAGAATTCCCGAAACGTTTCTTTCATGTAGTAGGCAAGAGCTAAACCAGGATATTCTTCAACCATCCATTCTAACCCTGCTTGTTGTTTTTCAGACAGCTTTTCATTTCCTTTGAGTAGTGTGTACCTTTCTTTTTTCAACTGTGGATACTGCTTTCTTACTTGATCTAATGCTTGGATGACTTTTTGAACCACATGGTATTTATCTACCACAATCGTAGCCATAGGAAATGCGCTTTTGATGGCTTTATGAAAAGGGTCCCACATATCAACGACCACCGTTTTAACAGCATCAGGAGAAGCGATTTTAAGATCAAATAACTGTTTAGTCGACTCCGTTGTTCTTTCATGGATCATTCCTAAAATGCAGCCTTTTTTCATATCCATTAGCACCGTTTCATAGGTATGTCCTTTCTTCACAGATACTTCATCTAAGCTTATGACAAGGTCTTCGGTATCTCTTTCCCTGTCAATCTGTTTTTGGTGCTCCATCTCCTTTTCTTTGGCTACAGAGTAGAAAATACGTTCTAAGGTGCTATAGGGAATCTGGTGTTTTTGACTAACATATTGAATGGTGGTATCCAAGTACATCTGGTAAAGGTATTCTCGTAATCGAATGGTTTGATGACAACCTTGGTAAACCGATTCATACGTTTCTGAAAAGACTTCTAGGCAGTTGTGACAACGATATCTCTTCACCTTTATAAACAAGTACAAGGACTTGTTTAACATCGTTAAATCCCTGACTTTCCTTGTCCGCCTGTCATGTACAGTGGACGTCATAAACCCACAGAATGGACATCGTTCTCCTGTCGTATTCTTTTCAACTTTCGCTATGATGATATGATCCTGTTCTTCATGATTAAGAACTTTAAATTCTGGTAAACCTAGTGATAGGGAAAGCATTTATGAGTCCTCCTAATGTTTTAGTTAGCACTAACATTATTGCCAGGATTCCGTAAATGCTTTCCTTTTTATTTGTAAATCACACAATTTGGTGATGAATCATTTTTTTAAACGTATCTTCATCTAAAAATTCTAGTAGTTTATTTAAAGTAGGATGTGTGCTACAATTGTCCATGCTTGTTTCCTTTATAGTTTGGATTTGGACATGTGCTACTTGTTCTCCAAATTATAAAGGATTTTTTTATACCTAAAAAGACTTGTATTTTCCATAATTTTAATAATATTTAAGTTTTTTCATTCAATAAAGGTATTGACATTTTGAAAAATAGTTAATGCAAAGCTAATGATATTAGATGAAGATTTTGTAGCTCCTGAATATTTGCTTTATTTTTTTAAAGGGTATCAAAAAAAGGTACTTGCCCAAGTTAGATCTGTTACTGCGGACAACTTGGACTTTAAATCAATAGTGAATATCGATGTCCCAATTCCACCACTGGAAGAACAATATAGCTTTATTCAAAGATTAAATTCTATAAATAATCTAATGGAACAAAACAAACAACAATTATCAAATAAGGAAATATTATTTGAATCTCTTATGCAAAGGGCATTCAAAGGGGAACTATTTAACGATTAATTGTTCTAACAATTGTAGTAGACGACACATTGGGAGGGATCGGTTTGTTAAGGAATTTTGAGTTTTTAAAAGAAAAAGATGAATTTAGTAGTTTTGCAAAAGCTTGCTTGGAGGTAGAAGAAGGCCTTCAAGTAAGTCCAGCAACTTGTGCAATTACAACGAGACGTGCATTGGAGCTTGCGGTGAAATGGTTATATTCTTCTGATAGCGAGCTTAAATTACCTTATCAAAACAATCTATCAAGTTTGATTCACGAGCGAACGTTTTTAGCTATTATTGATGAAGATCTATTTCCGTTAATGAAATACATTATCAAGTTAGGCAATGTGGCGGTTCATACCAATGCCGTTATTTCTAGAAATGAAGCAGTTCTGGCGTTACACAGTCTTCATCAATTCATCGATTGGTTAGATTATTGTTATTCAGAACATTACTCCGAGTCAGAATTTAGAGAGGATATTCTTTTAACTGGAGAGGAACCAAGAAAAAGACCAGAAGAATATCAAGAGTTGTATGAACAGCTTAGTTCTAAGGACCGTAAGTTAGAAGATCTTATGAAAGAAAATGCTCAACTTCGTAAGGAAGGAACAGCTAAACGGATTGAGAAAACGGAAAATTATGATATTTAAGTGGATGAATTAAATGAGTTCAATACACGGAAGATTTATATTGATTTAGAACTAAAATTAGCAGGCTGGCAATTTGGAAAAGACGTTATTGAAGAGTATGACATTACAGGGATGCCTAATAAAACAGGTACTGGTCAAATTGATTATGTTTTACTTGGTGATAACGGAAAACCGATTGCCGTCGTTGAAGCTAAAAGAACTTCTTATGATGCGAGTAAGGGGAAACAACAAGCGAAACTATATGCCGACTGTGTGGAACAAATGAACGGACAACGACCAGTCATTTTTTATACAAATGGATTCGAATATCGTTTATGGGATGACAAAATGTATCCTGATCGAAAAGTTTCAGGTTTTTATACAAAGGCTGACCTTCAACTATTAATTGATAGACGGACAATTAAGAGAGAATTAAAAGAAGTTGAGATAAAAGAACAAATATCAAATCGTTATTATCAAAAAGAAGCGATTTTATCTGTCTGTGAAGCTCTTGAAGACAAACAAAGAAAGACTCTTTTAGTAATGGCGACGGGAAGTGGAAAAACGAGAACCGCTGTTTCAATTGTTGATGTACTTGTGAGACACAACTGGGTGAAAAATGTATTATTTTTAGCAGATCGAAAGGCACTTGTTTCTCAAGCAAAGAAGAATTTCAACAATTTATTGCCGAATATGACGCTATGTAACTTGTTAGATAATCAAGACAACCCTGAATTAAGTAGAATGGTTTTCTCTACTTATCCAACAATGATGAATGCGATTGATGATACAAAACGGAAAGATGGGAATAAGTTATTTACAGTTGGTCATTTCGATTTAATTATTGTTGACGAAAGTCATCGCAGTATTTATAAAAAATATCGAGCTATTTTTGAGTATTTTGATGGTATATTACTAGGTTTAACGGCGACACCTAAGGATGAAATTGATAAAAATACATATGATATTTTCGGTTTGGAGACGGGTAATCCAACTTACGCCTATGAACTTGAAAAGGCCGTAAAAGATGGTTATTTAGTTGAGTATCGTACAATTGAATCGACTTCAAAAATATTAGATGATGGAATTCGTTATGATGAACTTTCTGATGAAGAGAAGGAACAGTATGAAGATACATTTGCTGAAGAAGAAGGCGATGAAATCACAAGTGGAGCAGTCAATGAATGGCTCTTTAATGACAATACAATTGATCAAGTATTAAATGAACTGATGGACAAAGGAATTAAGGTTGAAGGTGGAGACAAACTCGGGAAAACGATCATTTTTGCTAATAACACTCCACACGCCAAGCGAATTGTGGAACGTTTTAACCATTTGTATCCTCACTATAATGGAGCATTTGCTAGTCAAATTGATTATAGCACCGATTATGTAGATACGTTGATTGATGATTTTTCAACTAAGGAAAAGTTTCCTCAAATTGCGGTTTCAGTTGATATGTTAGATACAGGTGTTGATATACCTGAAGTTGTTAATCTAGTATTTTTCAAAAAAGTCCGCTCAAAATCAAAGTTTTGGCAGATGATTGGACGTGGTACACGACTTTGTCCTAATCTGTTTGGAATAGGAACGGAAAAAGAATACTTCTTAATATTTGATTACTTACGAAACTTTGAGTTCTTCCGTGAGAATCAAAAAGGAATTGAAGCGAAGGCAACAGTAGGTTTAACAGAGCGAATCTTTAATTTGAAGGTGGAAATTATTAAAGAGCTACAATCGCTAGATTTCCAAGAAGAAACCTATATGAAACATCGAAAAGAGATTGTAGAAAATGTGTTGAAAGAAATATATCAGTTGAATGAAGAAAATTTCCAAGTGAGAATGCATCTAAAGTATGTCCATAAATATAAAAACCGTGACAACTGGCAAGCTTTGACCGTTTTAAAGGTGAGTGAGATACAAGAACATATTTCCCCGTTAATCCTATCTATTAATGATGATGAACTGGCGAAACGATTTGATAGTGTGATGTACTCTATCGAGTTAGCAAAATTAACGGCAAAAAATGCTACAAAACCAATCAATAATGTTGCCAAAACAGCTGAGGAGCTGTCTAAGTTAAGTACGATCCCCCAAATAAATGCTAGTAAAGAGCTTTTGCAAAGAGTTCAAACGGATGGATTTTGGGAAGAAGCAACGATATTTGATCTTGAGGAAGTTCGTGAAATAATCCGCGAACTTGTGAAGTTCCTAGAGAAGGAGAAACAAAAAAACTACTATACAAATTTCACGGATAACTTTTCGCAAATCGGAAAAGAAGAACCAGCGTTCTTTGTATCCAACAACTTAAAAAACTATAGAAAAAAAGTGAATCACTATTTAAAAGAGCATCAAGATCAGACTGCTATTTATAAGCTACGTCATAACATAGCATTAACGAAACAAGATGTTGAAACATTAGAAAAAATACTGTGGGAAGAGTTAGGGACACAAGATGACTATAAAAAAGAGTTTGGTGATACACCAATTACAAAACTAGTTAGAAAAATTGTTGGACTTGATCAGCAAGCAGCGAACGAAGCATTCTCCCAGTTTCTTAACGAAGAGAAACTGAATGTCCATCAATTACGATTCGTCAAAATGATTATCGACTACGTTGTGGCAAACGGGACACTCGAAAAGAAAGTTTTGCAAGAAGACCCATTCCGTTCGTTAGGGAGCGTGACAGAATTATTCCGTGACAACATCGAAAACGTTCGAGGTATAATACAAGTTATTGATTCGATTAATCGAAATACAGAAGTCTTTAAAGGGGCATAGTTTTTTCTAGAACATTGTAAAAGGGGACAATAATTATTGTTACCCCTTTAAATTTATCAGCTACTAATCAACAGAGGTGTAGAATGGACATAGTAGATAAACTCAGAAACAAGAACATTAGGGTGAAAGAAATCCCAAAATGGGGAACGTATTTACGTCAGGAATGGGAAAATAATTTCGCCAGTCATCTTAGTAATAAGGAGAAAGAAGAAATATATTTATATGACCATAGCGGTTTTTGTGGCTACCTGTGGCATCTTTTTAGTTATGAAAAGAAGGAATGTCTCCAAGGTATAGAAGCTGAAAGTGCTTTTAACAATGAGATGAAAAATAAATGCTATGTCTTCTTCCAGCACTCAGATTACGCATTACTTCTTGAAAATGCCTCAAGGTTTAACACTGATGACTTAAGAAATGAAACAGGATTAGATGTGTATGTTGTGGACAATCATTTTCGTTGGACCTTTGTAAAAACACACGAAATCGATTTTTGCGGCCCTTATTTTAGCCGAAAAGGAAGGTTGTAGGTCTATTTTTATTAATTGATAGGACAGATTCAGATAATCCAATCGTCAAAAGCAAAAGCACAGATGTATTGTTTTTTTATTAGTGTTTTTTTCACACGATGCTCGAATGATAATATAATTTATCATACTTTTAGTTAGAAAAATTGATGGTTATTTGCTTATGTTAATTAGATGTCAATGGAGGAGAAAGGGATGTCTTGGTGCTTAGATGATGTATATACTTTGAACAAACAATCGCCTTATACGTTTTATATTCCTAGTCCTGAGGTGCTAGATAGGTTGAAAGTTGGAGATAGGGTAAGGTTAATCTTTGTAAATGAAGAAGTAGATGATGATGGATTCAGAGGAGAGAGAATGTGGGTTGAAATTACCCAACTAAATGGAACTAGTTTCAAAGGTATATTGAACAATGAGCCTTATCGTTTATCACTAGAAGTTGGAGACGAGATTTCATTTAAAAGGGAAAATATTTGCGATACAGATACTATAGATCCTCATTTGTCTGAATGGGACTTTTATTTTGATACACTAGTAACAGTGAGTGAAGATGTATTTGAAAAAGAAGAATTCAATTTTATGTTAAGGGATGAACCCAAGGGTGAGGGGGATGCTGGTTGGTCAATTTTAAGTGGATATGAAGATGACGACTTTCTTAATGATCTCGAAAACTTTCAAATTGTTTCTATTGGGGTAATCTTGAATATTGATGATTCCATTCTAAATATAATCAAAGAACCTCCTCTATGTGCTTATGAAAGAGATGAAAATGGTGAGTTTTATAAAATAGAGGACTATGATTGGGAAGGCTATTTTAGTGGGTAAGTGAAATATCAAAAATTGATTTTGAAGTAGTCTATCTATATACGTGATGGTGGTTTCTTATTGGGGATATTTTGAAACGCATAGGAGGTCCAGCTTGAAGAAAAAATTAGAGAAAAGATTTTCTTACTTATACACAGGGGAATTTATTTCCTTCGTTCTTTTTATTGTGGTTAGTTATCCGTTGAATTATTTATTTATGATGCGCGACCAACAATTGTACTCGCTCTATTCATTTTGGCTAGCATTTATCCTTTTAGAGTTTCTTCTACTACAAGGAACGATTTATTGGTATTCAAAGCTTAAGAGATTAAGAGAGGAAAAGAACCCAATCACACCTGGGAAGGTTGTACGATTATTACATCGATTAAAAAAGGTGAATGTGGTTATTATTATTTTTACAATACTTGCATTTTTAGTGGATTTGATTATTTGGTATCCTTCCTTGCCGTTAGTAGGGCTAGCTGTTGCTCTCTTCGTTTATATATTCGCCATTTTAGAATTCATTAACTACTTTTACATTCAACTCTCATACGACAATATTTCCGATATCAAGTACTTGTTCAAAAATAAAAAGTTAAAGAAATCCTGTATGTCTAAAGATTTCAAACGTGTTTAATAGTTCCTCTATTCGTAAATATTAAAACATAGTATAAATGCTACTCTAAGAATGTACAAAAATGATTGTTTAAAAACACAGTCCTAGCATAGTTCCACCCCTTTTATGTAAGGCTATTACGTCCGCTTCTCCATGTAAAACGCACGTTTCTAACTGGAAAAAAGCGTACTAAATAATATAGCGATAATTGTATCATTTTATTTATCATTCACAAGAGGACTGGAGAGTCAAAAGTTCTCCGGAATTTTTCAAAGCTTTTTCCCCATACTCGATGTTTTTTATGTAATGGTAAGGGATTCCCCTCGCTTTCCGCGGACGACCTGTCAAGCCTCCTCGTTCGTGCCTCACATTGCGGGGTCTTGACTAGCCCGTTTTTCCGCAGGAGTCTTGGGGTCCCTTACAAAGTCCATTTTATAAAGATGACTCAATCCCTTAGAAAGAGAATTTTCTGCATAAAAAATAACCCTTCTGCTTGATTTCATGTTAACCTATTAAGCGACTAAACAAAATAAGGAGACATGTCATCCGAGAAGAGTTATCTTTGATATTGTATCAAACTCAACAGCGAATGACCATAGTGATTATGTGGAAAAGAATAGATAAAGAACTTTCAGAATTTAGGACCTGTTTTACACGACAAGCTACCTATGAATGGTTTGTCGTCATGATTATTGGATTGATGTTACGTTCCGATCAAGTAGGATTAACCTCCATCATTCGTGAGCCTTTCGATCTCACCCAAGTCCTATCCTGCTATGATGCATTTTTTAGGTCCCAAGCTTGGAAGTTAGAGGATCTTATTCAAACATGGACGAAGCTTGTTTATCGTAAGGCACCCATCTATAAGAAAGACGGCATCACCATCTTGGTAGGAGATGGCGTGAAGCAATCGAAAGAAGCACGAAAAATGCCTGGTGTGAAGAGGTTACATCAAGAATCAGAAAATTCCTCAAAAGCCGAGTTTATCTTTGGGCACATGTTTGGTGGGATAGGTGTTCTCATTGGCGATCCTTCTAAGAAACTATTTTGTCTTCCTCTTTCGATCAGGCTCCATGACGGTGTCAACATGATTCGAAATTGGAGAAAAAAACAGAACAATTATGAATGTGAAGGTTCTCACATTGTTCAAATCATAAACGATGCGTTTCAAGCGACTAAATGTATGGGAGAATCGCTCGTACTGCTTGATGGCTACTATTTATCCATTTTTGCTCTTATGAAACGGGCAGAACTGTTAGAGAAATCAGAAACGATGCTTCACCTTTTGACTAAAGCCAAGAAGTCTTGTAGGGCTTATACAAAGCCCGGTGAATATAAAGGAAAGGTCGTCCTCGTAAAAAGGAGAGACCATCAAACTTCAAGACCTCTTTACATCAAGGAAGAGTGAATTCGTAGAAGCAACCGTCCGTTTATATGGAAAAGAAGAGACCGTTCGTTACCTTTGCCTTAATTTATTATGGGGGCAAAAGCTTTATCAAGAACTGCGATTCGTCCTTGTCATGTATGGAGAAAAAACAGCCATTCTTGTTACAACGAAGCTCGATTTAGATCCCGTTAACATCATTGAATTGTACAGTTTTAGGTTCAAAATTGAATGTACGTTTCGAGAGCTGAAACAAGTGATGAATGGATTTGGGTATCAATTTTGGTCAAAAGCCATGCCTAAACTGAGACGCTATGCAAAAAAAGGAATGATTCATCCATTAGAAGAAATGGAGGATGAAAAAGAGAAAGAACTCATCTTGTCCGCTTTGAAAGCAATCGAGGGATTTGTCATGTGTAGTTGTATCGCCATGGGGATGCTTCAAATGTTGTCTCTTACTTTTTCAACTAAGATTAATGAGAGTCCTGTTCGATTTTTACGAACGAAGTCCAACCCTATTGTCTCAGAAGCGACCGTTGCCTATTATTTAAGGAAGACGACTTTTTCGCTTTTTAGTAAAACGAGCCGTTTATGCATAAGTCGAATAATGAAAAAGAAGCAATCAGACCCTTTTTTTGACGAGGATCTGAAGGCTTCTTAAAGGTGAAAACTTTTGACTGACAAGAAGAGGAGGATAATTATGAAAAAGATTATTATCTTAATGATAACTTCCATTTTTTTAATAGGGTGTAATAGTAGTGGTGGGAGTAACTTAGTAACATATGATAACGATAAACTTGCAAAAGAAATAGAGGAAAAAGGTTTTAAACCTAAACTACCAACAAAGTTTCCTATTGCTATAATAAACCATGAGATATCTTCCCCACCAACTAATGACCATTTCATAGTAGATTTTACAGGAGAGAAAGGAGAATATTTTGAATTAATTATATGGGATAAGCTAGTTACATGGAATGACAACAGTAATCAAGAAGAAATCAACATTAATGGAAAAGAAGGATCTTATATGAGTGATGAAGTATTGATGAGTACGTTACATTGGCGAGATGGAGATTATGATTATATTTTACAATATTACCATACGTTTTCAGACACAAAAATAGCAAAAGCTGATCTAATAGGTATAGCTGAATCCTTCCAGTAAAAGCTTAAAAATGAAAAAAACTATTAAAGCAAAATATTAATAATTGTTGGCTGTGTCATGCTAAAAATAAGATAGTTTATGACTTAATGATTTTTATAGAGATTTAATGGAGTGATTGAAAATGGGTACTAGAGGTTTAAAAGAAAGTTAGGTGGCAGTTATGCCAACAAAATGGCAGTTAACGAATACTATACCTACAAAGGAGGAATTTATTTATCTTTGTTCGAGTGTAGGGTAGGAAAATTTTATAAATTTTGATGCTGTAGAAAAGTCCATTCAAAATTCTGTTCACTCAACAGTTGTCAAAGTTAACGGTGATATTATTGGAATGGGAAGAATTATAGGGGATGGTGCGATATATTTTTATAACAAGATGTAGTGGTACACCCTGAATATCAGGGGAGAGGGATTGGTAAAGAAATTATGAATGAGTTAATGAGATTTTTAGAAGCTCATGCCTCAGATAAAGCTTTTGTTGGATTGTTTGCATCTGAGGAAAAAAGGTTTTTATGAGAAGTTTAGTTTTAAAGATTATTCTCCGAACATGACAGGTATGTTCAAAGTGATTAATCGGAGAGAATAAATAGGCCCTTCTCCTTTTAAAATGATCTTAAATATATACAATTGGAATAAGTTCAATTGCTCGCTCAGAATTGCCCAGTTGTAACAAGATTTAAAACAAGTCCTTTAAGAAGGGAGACACTTGTTTATTATTTCAAATTATTTAAGTTGAGCATTTACTTGTCATTTTAAGTAGTGAAAAGTATTAAAATAAGCATTTTTTTATAAAATGGAGGGTTATTATGTTTTCAGTAGAAAAATATGCAGATTCAGTTAAGAAACACCTTGAAAATCATTCTGATATGTTAGTAAGAAACCTTAAAAAGATCTTTAAATATAACTTTTCATCTGAAGTGGATTTATTAGAATTTACGGTATATGTTGACGATAATACTTTCGAATTCTCGATTATGATGTTCCTTATGGATTTAAACGGTGACGAAGTTGTCTATAAAGGAAAGGACAAAACGATTTTTGTAAGTAGTACGGAGATACTGCCAGAAGTAAAATATTGTGACATAGATGAGAGTCTCTTAGATGATTTTTATGAATTTTACGATCAGAATGAAGATAGGTTCTATACTCAAGAACAACTGATATTCACAAAATGGTTTAGTCAATGTTGGGAGAAAGCAGATGGAGACACAGTGAAATTACCATCGTACTTTGCTTTTCCTAATGATGATAGGTCATACGATTTAAAGAACCATCAATGGGTCCATGATGAAAAAAAGTGGTTTTAAACAATAAAGTGCCTGTCTGGTAAGGATAGCTTAGATCAAAATTTAAATAAAAAAAGACCTAAGAATGCGTTAATTTATTCGCTAGTGATACGTATAGTTTAATTATCAGCCGGCCACTGGTCACCGCGTCGATTAGCCTCATCATTATTATCCATTGCTGTACATTATGTAGTAAGTTTTAATTTCCAAAAGTGTGGTTTAACGCCACCGTCTTTAGACGATAAAAGCTTTTAGACTTCTTAATTGATGTCCATACTTAAGTTGTGAGGTGAAAGTATGAACGGATATAAAAAGAATGGTAATACCGTTCATGGCATAGAACACCATGTAATGTAGGTCACAAAATATCGAAATAAAATGTTACAGGGAAGTGTAGGGAAAGATCGTTTTCATTTATTACTATACATGGCTACCTAGCATTGCATCCAGTAAAATTGTGTAATACCTGAAGGAAAGATCATATTAGGAATAGGGAAGGTTTGTACTTAAATAAAGTTCAAGTTCGATTAATAAGAAATAGTTTGAATAGAAGATAAACAACCCGACAACCATAAATTGGGTTGTTTTTTTGGTTGACATAAAATATATCCTAATGATAGGATAAAAAAGTCCTGAGTTAAGGATAAATAATACTAGCATAAAGGGAGAGATTATAAATGACGGTTTTATCAATTATTCTTCAAGTTTTATTAGGTTTAGGATTTTTAATGTTTGGAGTTATGAAGTTTGGTTCAAAGCAAATGGTTGATGATTTTAAGAATTTTGGTTATCCAGGATGGTTTAGAGTATTTACAGGGTTAATGGAAATTTTTTCCGCAGTTTTAGTTATTGCAGGAATTTGGAATTTATCAATGGCTGCTTGGGGAGGATTATTAATTGTTGTAACGATGATGGGGGCTATTTTTACTCATATCAAAATTAAAGATACTGTTAAAAACATGATGATGCCAATCATTTTGCTAATATTTGGTTTGATAGTATTGCTAATAAATTTTGAATCATTGTTTTAAGGGATAAGGTTTAATTTGATTAAGAAGAATTTCATCATTATTCAAATTGATATTTGAATAATGAAGAAAAATTTACCCATCCAGTTTTAAAGGTAAAGGACTTCAGATTTTACTAATAGACAGAAATTAATTATTCTATATACAGAAAACCAATATAACCGTAATTTGAAGGAGGTTAGGTGATGGGTGAACAAAGTGATCTGGATTTGAGATTATTTAGGGTTTGGATGAAGGCTACTGATGCTGTTTTCGAAAATATCCGAAAGGATATTGAAAGTCATAAAATTAATAATGTGAATTTTATGATACTTGAATTACTTTACAGTAAAGGTCCTCACCCTATCCAAAAAATTAGTGAGGTACTTTCTATTCCTAGCGGGAGTATCACCTATGTAGTGGATAAGTTAGAAAAGAAAGGGCTTTTAGAAAGACAACCACATCCAAATGATAGAAGAGCTTCTAATGTCATACTATATAACTGAAAGAGGAAGAATATTATTTGATGAAATTTTTCCTAAACACGTGGCAACAATTTCTCGAAATTTATCATTTATCTCCAATGATGAAAAAGAACAGCTAATTGGACTATTGAAAAGAATTGGAATAGGTGCGCAAAATTTAGAGAAATAAAACTTTGTATTTTGCAATTAAAAATTGAGCCACTTTAGTAAGTCTATTTCACAAACTTTAGAGAGAAATATTTTTCCATTTTTAGGATTGTCATGGAGCCTCTACAGGCATGAATTTCTGCGAAAATGTGCGAGTAGGGAGGAGTTCGCAACCTTAACAAAGGTATCATGCCCGCCTCTCTAAATAATGCCATCCTTTTTATCTTCATACAAAGAATTCACAAACTTTGAGTGGCTCATTTTTTTTTTATCATGTGGTTCGCTTTTCGTGTGCTATTAACAAAAGTCGTTTTGTAGATTTGTAACAAGTATTTAAAAGATATGTTGGATGTATAACCATCTTAGAAAACTGTTAAGAAAGTGGTTTTGTCTATTGTTAATAAACTAATCGTATTCTATCGGGTGTATGAAAGAACTCGCTAATTTCATTTTATCGTTCCTAATAGAAATTTCGTTGAACATGCATATTATTGACTAGGCAACAAATGTTTCAATAATATCCTTCTCATAAATTACCATATATCTCAATGGCCATTTGAATGATCGTTATCTCTTCTGAATATTTCCCATTTCTCATATAGAAATAAGAGACCTCCCGTAATAGTTAACCCAGTGAGGTATCCTCCGACAACATCACTAGCATAATGATCACCCTGTACAATTCTACTAGCTCCAACAAAGAGTACGAGTAAAGTGCTACTAATATAAACGAGGAATCGAATGCTCCTATTAGAGATCTCAGTACGGATTACATAGCAGAGCAAGAAGAAAAAGATAAAACTCATTGTACTCTGACCACTAGGAAAGCTATTCCCCTCATCAAGTGCTCCCAGTGGTCGTTCTCTTCCTATTAATATTTTCAGTCCTTTGAAAGCAAAATATCCTAATACAAGAGATGAGCCGATAAATATGACTTTTCTATAATTTTTATCTTTCCACCATATGTACAAAATAAGGATAAAACCCATTATGCTAACAAACTTATTGGAACCTAAAAAATCAAATAAGGTTAGCCACTGGGATGGTTCAAGAAAAGAGGAAATAGGCTTATCCCATGGTAGAGGGGAGTTTGATACGTTAACAGAAAGAAAAGTAAATGAAATACAGGAGAAGAAAGCGATCCAAAATGCTTTCATATGTCCTCTGTCCTCCTTTCATAAATTCAGAATGAGATAAGAAAGTGTTTTCTTAAATTATGCCCGAAACACTTATATATTAAATGTAAATTGAGTAATGATTGTTGGATGATAATATTGTTCAACAATGAGCTGAAGCGTATAAGATAAATTAAAATGGCTTATGTATGATTCAAATTCACATTAGAAAACAATAATTTATAGAGGTTGTTCAAAAAGTCCTACGATGGCCTGGATGGCCTAGCATCATCGTTAGCTCGCGCGACGTGGCTGTACTTAGCCTGTGTTCATTAAGCAGACCGCCTCGTTCTTGTCTAGCTTCAACCCTTACATCGGAGACGCCTAAAGGATTTAGGTGGATCTACGTTAGTCACAGGACGTGACTGTTCTTAGTAGATCTTCAGAAATAGTCAAACATTTAGTGAAGGTAAAAAACACCTTCACGTTATGTTCGCCTTATGCTCGCCCTAGCGTGAACAAAGGGTTTCAGCTTTTCTATTCAGCGTCCTTTTTTCCCTACTTATTGAATACGCACTACTATAAAGGAAAATTTAGATTAATGATTGAAGGTATCGCCTAGGCTTTAATTTGAAGTCTTCTCAAAAAAGTTCTACTCACTAAAATGTGATAATAAAAATCAATTGTGAAGATTTTTTAGGAGGGATAGATTTGAATTGATAAAATAAGACCAGTTATAACGGTTGGAAATGATGCGTTTGAAAGTACGAAAGGCGTTTTATTTGCTGGATCATCGTCAGACTTAATTCCGAACACAAATACGAATGCCTGGGTACAATTGTTCAATCCACCAGATTCGAATGTTAACTTATTCATCAATGTAATTGTATTAGCTAATTTTTCAACCGATCTTGTTAGAGCGGATTTATATTTAAATTCCGAGCCTCCTGGTGCTAAGTTTGAGTCTACAAAAGTGACTAGTGTTAATGTAGGTTCGCCTAATCAACCCATGGGGCAAATTCATTTTAACCCAAGTGTTCAAGGTGTGCCGGTTGGAGGAACGAATATTGGCTCAAGAGCTTTGACACCACACTCCACTTTTTTTGAAACAGCTGAAGGAAGGATCATTTTGGAACCAGGGACAAACTTAGTGTTATTTATTGGAAGTCGAACTGAAACAGTCTCACAAATTGGTTTCGAATGGTGGGAAGGTAAAGAAATTGTTTGTTGATTAAACGAATAACTTAATAACGATACCACAGTAACGACATTAATCATTGAAAGCGGTCTGTTCTCAATAGACACCACCAATGATAAACTGAGGCTAATAAAATTTCCATATGAGTTACTCTCAATATGGAATATGAGGTGTTAAAATGAATATAGAAAAAAAGACTCTATGAAGAAGCAGTAGCACTAATAGAGAAAAGATACCCAATAGGTTGGGGTGGTGCTGCGGCTATGTACACAATAGACCGGAAAATCTTAACGAGTGTTTCTCCTGAAAATATTAATGCTTCCACAGAGTTATGCATTGAAACAGGAGCTATTTTAGAAGCTCATAAACTTGAGACTCAAATTACTCATTCTATTTGTGTAGTAAGAGATCATGAAAAAGCAGAATATAAAATCCTAACACCTTGTGGGGTATGTCAAGAAAGGCTTTTTTTATTGGGGACCAAAAGTAAAAGTTGGTATTTACACTCCAAGTAACGAAATTCTTTTTAAAACTTTAGAGGAAGTTCAACCTTTCCATTGGTATAAAGCGTATAGAAAATAGTTAAAATTAAACAAGTGAACTCCACCAAATCTGGAGTTCACTTTCTTTAGTTAAAAATCAACATCGTTCTTTATAAAGGGTTAGATTTAATAAAAGGCGCTTTAAAAGATCAAAAAATTAATACATAATTTTGGAACCTATAGACGGATCAAACGTAAATACTATTAGATTGTTTTTTGGGGAGGTATAAGGATGAGACAGCTTTTTATAAAACAAAAGGTATTTAGTCTTAGCGAGAAATTTACAGTCAAGGATCATGAGGAAAAGGATGTATATTATGTAGAAGGTAGCTTTATGAAAGTTCCTAAGACTTTCTCGATAATGAATGCAACAAGAAATGAAGTAGCAATCATTACGAAAAAGGTGTTTAGCTTTTTACCGAAATTTATTGTTGAGGTGAACGGTCGAGAGGTATTAACGATAAAGAAGGAGCTTTCTCTTTTTAAGGCTCGTTATACCATTGCTACAGAAGGTATTGAAGTGCATGGGAATTGGTGGGATATGGAGTTTCAAGTGTTACAGCATGGTGAAATCATTGGAAAAGTCAACAAGGAATGGTTCACATGGGGGGGATAGCTACAAAGTTCAAGTAATAGATGAACAGATGGAGACCATTATAATTGCACTAGTTGTTGCTATTGATTGTGTGAAGTCGGATCAAGCGGCAGCTTCATCAGCAGGGGCGGTTTAAAGTGAAATATGAATAGGGTATTAATATTATGGAAAACTCAGTCGTTTTTTAAATTTGTTTTTGAGCTAATCGGTTAGAAGATTAGTGTTTTTATTTCGTTTAATGAGTAGCGAAAATAATAATATGCTAAAATTGGTAAGAGTTTATGAATAGGTTTTAGTGTAACAAGAAACAAAAACCTTAAATATAGTGTTGAATGTTTAGAATGGAGTGGAATCTTATTGGAATTCATCATTGATAGTGAATGTTTTAATAAAGCAATATAAGATATAAATAAATTGGTGTCTTTAATAACCTCTTTTCCTATCCTGTCAGGCATAGAGTTTACAGCTAATAAAGATTGTTTACTCGTTATTTTAAACAGAAAGGGATGATTTAAAATGGGAGATATCAGTTATAAGTTGGACTTTAAGGATATATGCCGAACGTCTCTTCTTGGTGAGCTAGTGAATGAACCTAAGCCTATCTCTGGAGGACTTTTACATCGAATGTTTTCCGTTGAAACTACTCAAGGGAAGTATGCAGTAAAGCTACTAAACCCAGAAATAATGAAAAGACCGAATGCGCTTAGAAATTATGTGAACGCTGAAAAGATAGCCTATTTTCTTTCTAAAAATATACCAGCTCTCTCGACTAGAAACACGACGGATGATTTCATTCAAAACGTGAATGGACAATACTATCTTGTATTTAATTGGATAGAGGGTGTAACTTTAAATCAAGTGAATATTAATAATAGTCATTGTGAAAAGATTGGAGGAATTCTTGCGGATATACATAAGACTGATTTTAGTGAATTAAAGATAACAAATGATAAACATGAAAATAATCACTTAATAAATTGGGACTATTATTTGCAAAGAGGAAAGAAACAATATATGGAATGGGTTGACATCCTCTCTCTAAATTTCGATAACCTTAAGGGTTGGAATTTAGCGGCGAATGAGGCGGAGGATGTTCTGGCGTCTAATATGGTCATTAGCCATAGGGATCTGGATTCTAAAAATGTTATGTGGAATTTTGATAAACCAGTCCTTATTGACTGGGAATCAGCTGGTTTTATTAATCCTCATCATGATTTAGTTGAAACAGCAATCTACTGGTCAACTAAAGAAAAAGGAGAGATTGATAAACAAAAGTTCTGCACATTTATACAAAGCTATCAAACGCGATACGGTCAAGTAAACGCCGATTGGAGAAAGGTATTATCACTTGGTTTTCTTGGTAAACTAGACTGGCTTGAATACAGCCTGAAAAGATCGCTAGGGATTGAGTGTACAGATGAGGAAGATAAGAAAATGGGGACGGAACAGGTAACAGCAACAATAAATGAAATTAGAAGTTATGCCGATCAAATTCCTATATTATTGAACTGGTTAAAGAATGAGTTATAAAACATATTTGTTCCTTCAAAAATAAATATTTCGTTATTATTTTATTCTATGAATTAACTAAAGACTTTAACCGGAATATACCCTTTTATATTAATAAAGGATTTTTTTGGATGATCATAGTCAACAGAAATATTTAGTACTAAGTTGAATTCAGGATAATCTAATAGATGAAAGAAGGCTAGGTATAGTGTTAACAATAAAAAGAAAAAAAGAAAGTGAGGCACAACAGCTTTTAGAGATTCAGAAAGAAGAGTTTGCAGAGGATTTAAAAAAGTACCAAGACCACGGAACAAGTCGTGTTAATGAACCAATAGAGAGACTACTTAAGAAAATAGAAATCTTTTTATACTACACAATATAGAATGATGATGAAATAGTTGGTGGTATTGACATTAGAGATTTAACCAATAACAGGTTTAAACTCAATAGAATATTCCTGTCTACTAAATATCAAAATAAAGTATTCGGTACGGACATTATGAATTTGATTGAGAAAGAATTTCTCTCAGCAATGAAATGGTGTTTAGACACTCCGCATTTAAACAAAAGGAATCATCACTTTTATGAAAAACTAGGGTATGAAAAGGTGGGGGGAATACCAAGGTACAGATAAACTTATATTAATTGATTATGTGAAAAAATTAGCAATTTAGATGATTCCATTACCGGGCAAGATTGTGAAACAAGATTTAAAATGTTGATACGGAAGAGTGATAATCAATAAGTATCAACCCTCTAAATTCTGGAGATCCCCTCTATTGTAAAATAATCACTTATTCATCGCATAATCAGCAGCTTTTATTGCATGAATTTTGGTTGTATCAAAGACCGGAATGTTGATATCTTGTTCTTTAATTAACATTGTAATCTCGGTGCAACCAAGGATAATACCTTCAGCTCCACGTTCAATTAGTCGGTCGATAATCTCTTTATATATTTGTCTAGATTCGGTACGTATGTCACCAAGACATAGTTCATTGTAAATAATATCATGAATCATAATCCGCTCTTCTTCATTAGGAATAATTACGTCTATTCCATATTTAGATTGTAATCGTCCCTTATAAAACTCCTGTTCCATCGTAAACTTCGTTGCTAGTAATCCTATTTTTCTTATTCCGGACTTCTCAATTTCTTCCCCAGTCGTATCTGCAATATGAAGAACGGGTATTGAAATCGCACCTTGAATTTCTTCAGCCATTTTATGCATGGTGTTCGTACAAATGATTAAAAAATCTCCTCCACCTTTTTCAACACATTTGGCTGCTTTAATAAGTTCAACTGTTGCTTTGGACCACTTTCCTTCAAATTGAAGGTCTTTAATCAGTTGAAAATCAACAGAGTACATGATACTTTTTGCAGAATGAAGTTTACCAAGCTTTTCTTTCACTCTTTCATTAATTAATTTGTAATAGATTGCTGAAGATTCCCAGCTCATCCCACCAAGTAGCCCTATAGTTCTCATCATTTCGCCTCCAAAAGATTCGATGGTAAAATATTGTTTGTTTTTTATTATAATACATCCTTTCAAAACTAGCTGATCATAATATCATGAAAGTTTTTTTAAAAAAAGGTTGCTAATTATGGGGGAATATTGTAGCATATGAAATAATTTAACTTAGTTCATGTTAAAAGCAATGAAGAGGACAAGAATTATTTTTACGGTTATTAGAGAGGGAAGGAAAGGTGAGAGCTTCCTAGCTTAGGAAAATAATTTACCACCTATGAGCTGTATTGGTGAATCAAAGTATCCAATACCGTAAAAGCTACGTTACAGCACCAAAGCCAAAAGTATTTTTTTACTTATGGGAAATTGGGTGGAACCACGAAACTAACGCATTCGTCCCTTGTTATAGGGATGAGTGCGTTTTTTATTCTACAAAATAAAAGCAATGAAGAGGACAAGGATTATTTTTACGGTTATTAGAGAGGGAAGGAAAGGTGAGAGCTTCCTAGCTTAGGAAAATAATTTACCACCTTTGAGCTGTATTGGTGAATCAAAGTATCCAATACCGTAAAAGCTACGTTACAGCACCAAAGCCAAAAGTATTTTTTACTTATGGGAAATTGGGTGGAACCACGAAACTAACGCATTCGTCCCTTGTTATAGGGATGAGTGCGTTTTTTAATATATAAAAGGGGTGTTTATTGAAATGAATGAAAAATTAATTAAAGTTCAATTACCTGACGGAGAATCAAAGATATTTCCAAAAGGAATTACAGTAAAAGAAGTGGCAGAGTCAATTAGTTCAAGCTTAAGAAAGAAAGCCATAGCAGGGAAAGTAGATGAGAAACTGGTTGATTTATGCTATCAGCTTGAAAAGGATTCAACACTTTCTATTTTAACAATGGATTCGAAAGAAGGTTTAAATATTTTAAGACATTCTTCAGCGCATGTAATGGCACAAGCTGTGAAAAGACTCTATGGGGATGTGAAGTTAACGATAGGCCCCGTGGTTGAAGATGGTTTTTATTATGATTTTAAACTAGATCATCATTTGAATGAGGCAGACTTACTGGATATTGAAAAAGAGATGGAGAAAATTGTTCATGAAAATTTAGCCATTAAGCGAGTTGAAGTTTCTTATCAAAAGGCTGAGAACTTATTTAAAGAACAAGGTGAACCATTTAAATTAGAAATTTTAAAAGACATACCTAAAGATGAAAAAATAACATTATATCAACAAGGGGAATTTATTGATCTTTGTCGTGGTCCTCATCTTCCCTCAACTGGATTGATAAAAGCATTTAAACTAACTCATGTATCAGGTGCCTATTGGCGAGGAGATAGTCAAAACGAAGTTCTTCAACGTATTTATGGGGTCGCATTTCAAAGGAAACAAGATTTGAATGAGTATGTGAATTTCCTAGAAGAAGCAGCTAAACGAGATCATCGTAAGCTAGGAAAACAATTAGAGCTATTTATGTTTTCAGAGGATGCACCAGGAATGCCATTTTATTTGCCAAAAGGACAAATCGTTCGAAATGAACTAGAAAATTTTTCTCGTGGGCTACAAACAAATGCTGGTTATGACGAAGTTCGTACTCCATTAATGATGAATCAACAATTATGGGAAAAGTCCGGTCATTGGGATCATTATCAAGAGAATATGTATTTTTCTGAAGTTGATCAGGCTACGTTTGCCATGAAACCAATGAATTGTCCTGGTCATATGCTGGTATTTAAAAACAGTCTTTATTCCTATCGTGATTTACCAATTCGGATGGCAGAGTTCGGTCAAGTTCATCGTCACGAATATAGTGGTGCATTAAATGGAATGCTTCGGGTCCGTACATTTTGTCAAGATGATGCTCACATCTTTGTTCGTGAAGACCAAATAGAAAATGAAATTAAGCAGGTCTTTGGTTTAATAGATCAAGTGTATCGTACGTTTGGCTTTGATTATTCGGTAGAGCTTTCAACTCGTCCGGAGAATTCATCAGGTGATGATCATCTTTGGGAAATCTCTGAAGGGTCATTAAAAAAAGTACTGGATGATTTAAAAATAGATTATCAGCTAAATGAAGGGGACGGGGCCTTTTATGGTCCGAAAATTGATTTTCATATTAAAGATGCTTTAAAACGAAGTCATCAGTGCGCTACGATTCAGCTAGATTTTCAAATGCCTGAGAAATTTGATTTGACTTATATTAATGAAAACAATGAAAAAATTCGTCCTGTTGTTATCCACCGTGCCATTTATGGCTCTATTGATCGCTTCTTTGGTATATTAATTGAACATTTTGCAGGAGCATTTCCTGTTTGGCTGGCACCGACACAAGTACAAATAATTCCTGTTTCACAAGTTCACATCGAATACTGTCTCAAGGTTCAATCCGAACTGAAACAACGAGGAGTAAGAGTGGATATTGACGATAGTGATCAAAAGCTTGGGTATAAGATAAGAGAGTCGCAGATGAAGAAAATCCCCTATATTTTAGTCTTAGGGGACAATGAATTACAACATGAAGCAGTAAATGTTAGAAAATACGGAGAAAAACAATTACAAAGTATTCCATTTGATGAGTTTAAAATGAACATTGAAAAGCAAATAGAAGAACGTAGTCTTTAAACAGGATAAATTTATGTAGGAATTCTTCCATTTATTTGAGCATCTTCTTAAAAAATAGTAGTTATTTGGTTATTATTCACTACTCCACTCCAGTGTATATCAAAAGAGGGCGAATAAATTAGTAATGTTCTGGTAACTAATCGCCCTCCGATATATAACTAGACCTTTAGCGAGCCTCGAAACCCTCTTGCAGCATAATAGGATTCGGCTCCGTTATGATAAATAAAGACGTGACCATAGCGAAAATCACAAAATAGTGCACCGCCGAGATCTCTAATATCCGCAGGGGTTTGTACCCAACTGGATGATTTCTTATCAAAATCTCCATGTTTTTGTAACTCTCGATATTGATCTTCGGTCAAAAGTTCTATTCCCATAGAAGTGGCCATATCAAGAGCGTTATTTTCAGGTTTATGCTTCTTTCTAGACTCTAGTGCTTCACGATCATAACAAACACTTCTTCGACCTTTAGGACTTTCCACTGAACAATCATAAAATATGTATTCATCTGTCTCCTTATCGAATCCTATAACATCTGGTTCACCCCCTGTTCTTTCCATTTCATTGAGTGACCAAAGCTTTTCGGGATGAGCATCTAGTTTTTCTTGAATTTTTGCCCATTCCATACTTTTGTGTCTATTCATATTTTTATCAAAGCGGACTTTTAATACTTCCATCATTTCTTCCCTTTGTTCTAGTGATAATTCCTTTTCCAAATCTTTATTCCTCCTTCTTCTTTAAACGGTAATAAGACAGTATCCGATTATGGTGCTGTTGATCTCCAATAAACGTAAATCCAAGTTTATGAAGCACATTTTTTGAATGACTATTATTAGTACGAACCCGTGCAAAAACTTTTTTGACCTTAAGAGAATGAAACGCATATTGAACAGCTGCATTTCCTGCTTCTGTTGCTATCCCTTTCCCCCAATACTTTGGATCAAGAAGGTAAATGAGCTCTATCTCTTGTGAATCATCTATATATCTTAAACCGCAATGACCCAACATTTCATTGGTGCTTTTGCTAATCAATGCCCAAACTCCAATGTTATGTACTTCCCAATGTTCTATTATTCTGTTTATGTATGAGGTAGATTCTTCATACGACATCCCTTTTCCTAACCCTAGCCATTTACCGACTTCATCTTTTTGTACAATTTTGGAGAACATATTGATATCCTCTTGTACAAATTTTCTCATATAGATTCTTTCTGTATTGATTATTTCGTTTCCTTTATTATTACAAATATGATCAATCTTCACTGCAACACTTTCCTTTACTGCACTTTTATATATTTTACCATTCAGATATACTAAGAGGGAAGGTGCAGGGAGGTTTGATTTAATCACATCCAAAATGGAAAACGTCAAAATTCAGGTTAGACCCTCGAATTCAGAGACCCATAAACTAGGATTACCTGTTTTATCGAGCGTTATTGAAAATTGTAAATAACTATGGTCAAACGAGAACCACTTACAACATAACCTAAGTGGTTTTTATATTGATTGTAGGTATTTTTGTGTCATTATTCCTGTGTTAAAAATGGGTGCGAATGTAATGAATAAAAGTAGGTTTTTCATTGGAGAACTCATTTGATTGGATATGTTGAGGTTCATTTAAGTTAAAGCAATGAAAAGCAAAGAAGTTACAACCGGAAAATTAGTCTGCTTTTTAAGGACTTGATCATTTTCTCACTCCTGACTTGGATTACTATAATTTGACAAATGTTGTATGATAATAAAAGGAAGCGAAAAGTTACTCCTGTACTTTATGAAAATAGAGTTGATAACTTCAATGGTGTTTTCTATATTTTATTAGAATAACTCTAAGAAATTTAAAGAAAGAAAATAAAACTTCGTTTACAAGGGTTATAATACCGTAGAAATACTGTTAATATGTTTAAAAATGGATTTTTTTTTAGGAGAGAGAGATGTGGAGAATTTTGTATCGTTTTGTTTGCTAATTATATTGTTGATTATTAATATACTTTAAATGAGCAAATTCAGATCAAAAAAATTCCATTAAATTAAATAGAAAAAGACATGACCACTAACTTGGGTTAAAATTAAAGCTCCAACACCATAACCCTAACCAAGGAGTGTTCATGTCCAATGACTAGATTATCACATCAAGAAAAAATCCACAATATTTTAGAGGAATGGCGTTTACCACTTTATTTTTCCAAGCCGTCTATGAACCATCTTGTTTCTATGATTGATGGGATGCTGAGTTTCGGTTTCACAGGAAAGATATCGCAAATTCATGCGCTAAGCTTTTGTAAAAAACATCGTACAACATTAAGCTATTTTTTAAATAAAGGTGCTTGGGACGAAACCTATTTAAATCAAATTACAAAACAAAAAACCGCCCAAACCATTCACAAAAACGCAAGAAAACAAAAGGAACCTGTATTCCTTCTCTTTGATGACACCATCGGACAAAAGACCAAACCTTCGTCACAGGCTCAGTCTCCTATTGAATCTTGTCAGTACCATTTTTGTCACAAAGAAGGAAAACCTGTTTACGGACATCAAGTCGTTGGAATGATGATGCAAAGCGGGGATTTAGCGTATCCCTATGATTTCGCCCTATATAACCAATCGAAAGAAAAGAGTAAAATTCAAATGGCCGTTGATATGATTGACTCTTATGTAAAGCGAACTGTATCAACCTATATCCTTTGTGATAGTTGGTATACCTCTAAACGTATCATTGAAGCTGGACTAGGGAAAGGAATTCATACGATAGGAGCTCTTAGAAGCAATCGCATCTTTTTCCAAAAGGCGAGCGAAAACAAATCAAACAGTTTGTTCCCGATATTTCAATGGAAGAAACCGACCTTGTGACCGTTGGTGATGAAACCTATCGAGTCTATCGTTACGAAGGAAAACTGAATGATTTAGAGCTTGGTGTTGTATTGCTTTGCTTCAAAGAAGGCGAACCAATGGAGCCTAAAAACGTACGCAGCTTCCTATGTACAGATATACAGCTATCCACAAAGAAAATCTTAGACTACTACTCCAAACGATGGTCAATTGAAACGTATTTTAAACAAATAAAAGGATCGTTAGGTTTTGATGGATATCAGATTCGCAGTGAAAAAGCGATCTTGAGATATTGGACAATTTTAAACTTCACCTATATTTTCGCAAGCCTTTTAAAAGGCACAAAATTTTGCGAAGCTCTCCATGAAATCAGGAATCAAAAGTTTGGTAGCATCATTAGGTTTGTATATGATCAAGCAACTCAAGGAGAAGAACTTGAAAAGATTAAAAAAGAGCTTTTAGTTGCCTAGGGTACTTGTCATTTCATTTTTGTTGGTAATTTTTGTATTGATTTTTACTCAATTAGAGTAATATATTGAAAAACAAAAGTATATTAAAAGAGATGACATCCTTTCAAATTATAGGTGTAGGGGTATCATACTTAATATATATTTCATTAGTCATAATAGGTATATACATGTTTAGTTGGATTGGAAGAGGTATTAACAATCATCTCTTAAAAGAAACCGTTCAATTCATTGTCTTTTTATTAATACTCTATTTATGTTCAAAATTTATAAGCAAAGTATTGAACAAAATTACCGGTGGTGTCCTTCCAAAAGAATAAAAGTTAGAAGGCGGAGTGATTTGAATATTTACAAAGTAAAGTGTTTAATAATCGATTTTCTGAGTTATGGCTGTTGATAATGTCTCTAGCTTTCTTTCTTTTTGGATGCAGCCTTGAAAATTATCAGGAGGAAAGTTTTAATACTGATCAAAGAGATGGTTCATGTGAAGAAGGATATATCGTTTTCCATGAGGGAAACACCAGTTTTTATTATGGATGAGAATATTAAAAAGGAAGACAAAGTTTTGTCTTTTGATGAGTTGGAAGCAAAATATAGTCCGAATTTATTTATATTAAATGTGGAAGATGAATACATAAAGGATCTTGAATCAGGTCAAAGGTATACGTATGGTCTCAAAAAATTTTAGAATCATATAATCCTCAACTAGAGGTTGAACATTTAGAAGTAGCGAACGAAAACGATTTTAGAAACTGAGGAAGGAGGTGTGGGTCATTTGCTACCCATTATACTGTCGATAATACTTGTTATCACCCTGTTTATTTCTATAGTATTTGTTATTCAAAAAAGAAAAAAGGCAGGAATAACAGGGATCAAAAGTGCGTTAACGCCCATTTGTTTTTTTCTTATGGCCATCGTAAACCTTCTAGCTTATTGGTTTAACTTTCTTGGTCTATTGAATTGGGCCCTCATTGTTTTATTGTTATTTTTAGGAGCATATTTCACAAAATATTTACCAGCGCCAATTGAGTAAATACTAACGGCTAGTCATAATGAAAAAGGAGACGTTTCCGTGGACAAACTAAAACAACTAACAGTACCAGATCAAGCACGTATGATTGTCATCTCTGACATACATGGAGAATTAGAGCTTTTTAAAAGATTGCTAGAAAAAGTGAATTACAATAGCCAAGACGATTATTTAATCATTAATGGTGATATGTGTGAGAAAGGGAGCAACAGTATAGGGGTCGTAAGCTATATTAAGAGTCTTTCCAAAACCAATCCGAAAGTTCATGTTACGGAGGGTAACTGTGAAGCTCTAGTTGAAGAGTTATTAAATGAAAATCCTAAATTAATAAATTATTTAGTAGCAAGAAAGCATTCCATTATGAATGAGTGGCTTACACAATTAGACTATCCAGTTGATGAAAATTCAAATATTCAAGAGGTCAAAGAAGTGTTAACGAAACATTATTCTGAAGACATCGACTGGTTGATGCGATTACCAACGGCAATTGAGACAGAAGATTATATATTTGTTCATGCTGGTTTAGATGATAAAGAAAATTGGAAAGAAACAGACCGAGATATGGCGATAACAATACCAGCATTCTTAACGAAATCTCATCGCTCAAAGAAGTATGTCATTGTCGGACATTGGCCAGTTGTGAACTATAGCTCGCATCTTCCTTTAAATAATCCAATCATCGATCATGAAAAAAGAATAATTGCAATGGACGGAGGAAATGTCGTTAAAAGAAGTGGCCAGTTAAATGCGTTAATTATTCGTCCATCTTACGAAGAACAGTTTTCTTATACTTATGTTGATCATTTTGAGAATTTTACAGTCAAAGAAGATTTTCAGGCTGATCCAAAAATGGTCGGTTCAATTAAATATCCAATGTATAAAATTAATCCAATTAAAGAAAAGGATCATTTTACTTTGTGTGAAAAAATAGGGTCGGAAGAACAAATATACGTTAAAAACGAGTATATTCAAAAAGATGAAAACGGGGAAATTACTGTTACAGATGATCTTTCATGCGCTCAAATTAGTGTGAAAAAAGGGGAGATGGTTTCCTTAATAAATGGTGATTGTACTGCATATGCGCTCATTAAAAAAGACGGTGCTGAAGGTTGGGTAAAGAAAGAAGCAATAGGGTTATGAAGGATAGTTGGAAAACAATAGATTCAAGCTATTTACATAAAAGTACGTTCGGAAAAATTAGAAAAGATAAATGTGAGCTCCCGAATGGAGTTGTTATAGAAGAATATGTTATAAATGAATATCCTGACTGGATCAACGCTATTGTATTAACAAAAGATCATCAGATGGTTCTTGTTGAGAAAGATTGGTATGTAGGAAATCACTGCTTTTAAGTACCTTAGATAAAAAAGAAAAATTCCTGAAGTTCCTATGAAAAGAGCAGGACAACCGTATGAGATGGCCCCTGCCTATGTATTGCTCGCTTCTAGTGATTTAAGCTATATGACAGGTCAAGTTATTCATATAGGTGGAGGAGGATTTGTTGGAAGTTAGCCAAGTGAGAATAGAAGGCTGTTCCGTAAAACAGCGCTTTAGTAATATTTCCAAGCTTTTTCATAGTAGTCCAACAAATTAGGACGATTTAAACTATTTACAGGCAATTCTACTTTTTTATTATTATGAATAATTTCCTCATCTTCATCTTTGCCAAAATGGAAAAGGGCAGGAATCATCTCATCAGTTAAATACTTTGTTTCAATGGACAATTCAATTTCATCAATAGTAAACGGTTTTCTAGAAGCAAGGGTAAATCCCCAATTACCGAATGAAGGAATGTCCAAGTGATAATTGTCTACGTGAAGACCAGTATATTTGACCGTATTACTGATGGTCCAAAACGCTTCAGTTGCAAACACAGGTGAAGTGGATTGAATAGAGGTGAATCCATCTTCTGATAGGTGATTTCGAACTAAACTATAAAATTCCCATGTGTATAGCTTATTAAGGTTTTCATTGTTTGGGTCTGGAAGGTCGATTAGAATGACATCATATAAATCCTTACTTTCATTTAAAAAAGTGAAGGCATCATCATTAAAAACGTTTACTTTTTCTGAATCGAAGGCAGCCTGATTTAACCTTTTTAGTTCGTGATGCTCTTTTGCTAATTGAGTCATTTTTGGGTCTAAATCTACTAATGTGATTTCTTTAACTCCTTCGTATTTTAAAACTTCTCTAATGGCTAAGCCATCTCCGCCACCTAGTATTAGCACGTTTTCATGCCCTTTTGATAACGACATAGGGATATGCACAAGTGATTCGTGATAGCGATACTCATCAGACTCTGCAAACTGCAATTGTCCATTTAAAAAGAGCCTCAAATCTTGAGGAGCTTTGGTCATCACAATTCTTTGATATTCTGTTTCTTGGTTATAAATGATGGGGTCTCGATAAAGCTTTTTCTCTAAATGATGAGTGTACTTTTCGCCAAATAAAAATCCTAAAATAATGAGGATCATTAAAATGAAGCCAATAAACTTGGTGGCCTTATTTTTAACTTCATCTTTGAAAGAAAAGCTTAACCATACAGCCACAATAATATTAATGAAGGCAATCAAAAAGCCCGTTCGTATTAAACCTAAAGAAGGTCTTAGTAAGAGAGCGAACGTAATTGTACCGATTAAACTTCCTGCATAATCAAAAAACAATACTTTTGCCGTTGACTCCTTTAAATCTGCATTGATTTCTTCTGATTTGCGAATTAATAATGGAAGTTCGAGCCCTGTGAGATAACCTGTGATGATGATGACGGTGTATAAAAAGATTTTCGCTATACTATCTCCGAAATTTACTTGCATATAAAATAAAAAGAAGATGGAGAATCCGCCTATCATGGCAATCAAGTATTCGGTCATAATAAATGTTGAAATCAAGTTCTTATGGAACTTTTCACTATGCATAGCCCCAATCCCCATCCCACTTAAAAACAAACCGATGGTTAAAGAATAGAAAAAAGTCGAGTTACCAAATAGGTAGCTTCCCGCTGCGCCATATAGTACTTGATAGACAATCCCACATATGGATACGATTCCAGATGACGTAAATATTCTTCTTTTTTGTCTCGATTTTATGACTTCTGACATCTTGAACAACCTCTTATAGAAAAGAAGACATTGATCAATAACAATGTCTTCTTTGAATTTTTATTAGGAAATAGCACCGGCTGTAATTAAGGCGATCACGATTGAAATCGCAAGTGAGATGATTGAAACCGAAACCTTTCCACTTTCAATCTCTTTTTTTACATTCAGTTTAGGTGTAAATAATTCGAACGCAAAATATCCAATGACCATAAGGATAAACCCGATCAATCCCCAAACGGCTGCTGATAATAATGAATCATTTGTGGCTACCGCGCTATTCATAATATAGCCAATTCCAATAATTTTACCTGTGAATTGAATCGCAACAGCTGAATTTCCATCTTTAATTTGTTTAAAGTCATCATAAGGAGTAATTTTTTCAAAGAGCCACATACATAAGAAAGTAACACCTGTTAAAACAACAAAGTAATATAAAGTATCTATAATTTCTTGCAAATCTAAAATGTTTTCAAACATGTAAAGGGTCCCTCCTTCTTTATTTTCCTGTACCTGGTCCACCACCGCGAACAGAACTACCTTTTCGAATCGTTCCATCACTACTAGTAAACTGATTAATATAACCTTTATATCCTTTTTTCTTTTTTTTGAGTTTGAGGTCAGCATCTGTGTGGTTCCATCCATACAAGCGACTCGCGATTAAAAGAACCCCAAACGTTTCTAACATTCCGAAATCATAACTTTCCTCTGCAAAGTCCTCTTCAACTACCTCAATGATCGTATCTTCTGGGTTGTCTTCACTTTGCATCAAATGAATAACCTCTTCCGTTGAATCTTCCGGATAAAGTAGAAACATTTTTTCATCATCAGTTGTCGAAATATACTCTGGTTGACGATTTTCACTAATTTCATTTGCTACTGTCGAAACTGATTTGTCTTCAGCTACATAAATGGTTCCTGCATTTCCAAATCCATCTTCAATGGTATTCAATTCTTCGTAGTTGGATGAAATAAATGAGGAGCTTCCGCAAGCAGTTAAAAGGGAGAGTATGGCTATGACTATAAAGATCTTTTTCATCGTTTTCCTCCTTTTTTCTACTTATCCTATTATATTGTAATTTATATAAAATACAAGGATACAGAAATGAGAAACTATTAATAGTAGAATTTCTTATATGAACAGTGTAAAGAAGAATGAAAAAAATGATAAAATATTTAATTAAAGGAGGACTATGACATTAATTACTAGACAGATTACAAATAAAGATGCAGAAGAATTTTCAGGGCTAAGTAAAAAAGTCGATCAGTCAGGCTTTATGTTATTTGATCCAGGTAACCGTTACAGATAAAGGCTATGATGCGAGTAATCTAGCTTGTTTAGCAGATTGTGCGGCCGGCTGGGGAGAAGCACTCACCTTACTAAAATTTTATTTGGAATATGGTATTAGTACAAAATAAACGTACAATTCATGTGTACTATTTACATAGGAAGCTAGGGTCTGCTCTTAATTATATTAAGATGGAAACATTATTGAAATATATTTATTTTAAGTAATTAATTTGAAATAATGGTACATATGAAAGCCGGAAGAGTAATTATTTCAATATTTAATTAAACTTCTATGAATTAGATATTGTAGTATGGAAACGGAGTAAAACTAGATATATAAGAAGAACTGATGAAGAAAAAGAGAAATATATAGAGATAATCATTTGTTCGGATGATTGGATTATTGAAGGTGTTCATACTCAACCATGGGTGGACAAAACCTTTGAACAAGCAGAGTTGATTATACACCTTATTAAAAAAGACATATATAATCATAAAGCGGGTTACTTTGCAAAAGCTTAGCCAATTATAAACTAACAATTTAGATATTCTTGAGAATGTTTCAATGGAACTCAACATTTGAAAGAAAAACAATGCCTTTAATCTTATCCATGTTGGAAGAAACAGATTATGATTCAGTTCTAGTAAAGAGTGCTAAAGATAAAAAAATCTTATTGATTAAGACGTCGATTCTTTGAGTTTTGAAGAGTCTATTAAAGATTGAGAGGAGAATAATGATATGAATTATGCTTTTATCGTCCTTGTTGAATTTTATCCATCTTGGCTTGCAATGAACCGAGAACAAAGAAGATTAAAAGGTCAAGAACTTAAAGATATTATCTCCAAATACCCTGAGGTTAAAGTGCGTTTTTTTGATGCAGAAGCGTTACCAGGAAAGAATTATACGGACATAATATTTTGTGAAACAACAGATGTTAAGAAGTATCACTATATGTGGGAAGAGTTGAGAGACCATCCTGTTTATACAGAAGGGTATATGAAAATTAAAGACGTCATAATGGGCATGGAAGAGGCGTATAAAAAATTTGAAGAAGATTTAGGCAAATAGTAATAACTAAAGTTAGTAAATGATTGTTAAGGAATTACTCGAAAAATATACATGGATTCGAGAGGTGAAAGAAATGAAACAACAAGTTAATGTACCCCTTTCTACTGAACGTTTGATGTTAAGGGAATTTACTAGAGAAGGTTGGATTCACGTTCATCAATACGCATCACGAGAAAGAGTTTGTCAATATCAGCCTTGGGGTCCTAATACAGAAGAGGACTCCAAGACTTATGTAAAACAGGTTCTGGAAGATGGTCAGCAAGCGCCCAAAACAAGGTTTGCTTTTGCTATTGTTTTTGATTCAGTAATGGTTGGAACAGTTGAATTAAACATTAGAGACATGACGAACAAAATCGGTGAAGTTTCTTATATTGTCAATCCTAATTACTGGGGAAATGGAATTGCCACAGATGCAACAAGTCTAGTCATTGCTTTTGGATTTGAAGACCTTCAACTTCATCGTATTTTTGCTACTTGTGATCCTAGAAATACGGGTTCATCTAAAGTATTAGAAAAAGTTGGTATGACGAAGGAAGGTAGAATTCGTGAAGATTTATTAATTAGAGATGGCTGGCGAGATTCTTTACTGTACAGTGTTTTAGTGCATGAGTGGAAAAGTAAGCGTAGAAATTAATAGAAGTGCGTGTTCAAAAAATAGGCCTTTATGAGTATTTACTAGAACAAATGGTGGATGCAATTGTCGTTGCAATTGATTGAAGTAAAGGAGATGCAAGAATCAATGAATACTGTCCTTAATTAAATGGAGATTATCGTAAAAAGATTGATGTAGTAGTAAAAGTGAAAAAATTCTCAAAAGCTACAGAGAAAAAACAAGTAGGAATTAAGTTATCCTTTAAAGTAGGTGTGAACGAAAATGGAAATCCTTATTATAAGGCACGGTCAATCAGAAGCAGATTTGTTAAATGTTCATGAAGGGAGAGCAGATTTCTCTTTAACAGACTTAGGAAGAAATCAGGCGATAAATTTAGCAAAATATTTGAAAGAGTATGGAGGATTTGATGCTATATGGACAAGTACATTAAGGAGAGCGGCAGAAACTGCAGAGATTATTTCAAAATATATAAATTGTAGCATTAATTATGATGATAATTTAATAGAAAGAAATAATGGTATCTTAGCAGGTAAACCCATTACAAATGAAAATAAAAACTCTCATTATAATATGAAACCATTTGAATGTATCCAAGAGGGAGAAACAGATATAGAATTTAGGGCAAGAGCTGAAGCAATTTTACTTAGAATACTAGATATACAAAAAAAAATCAAATAGAATTATTATATTATCTCATGGAGGTATGATTGAGAAATTACTACATGTTCTACTGAAATTACCTATGAATCCAAATTGTTATTTTTACACAAGTGATACAGGCGTACATTATATTGAGTATAGTAAATCAAGTCTAGTGATAAAAACATTAAATAATATATCGCATTTGAAATAAAGTCTTTAAAGACACTGGAAAATTAAATAACTAACTAAATAACCAATGTTGATAAACTATACTAGCATCCTAGCTTATAATTGGACGATTCTTTGAATTAATAAAATGGATGTTTATAATATAAGTATTAACCTACTGGCGTAATAAATATGGTTATGTAAATTATGAACCAGTAAATTTATAAAAAAAACCATTTTGAAGGGTGGCCGATCATGACGATTCAAGTGGAAATAAAAGAGTTAGTTGAATATATGGATATGCAATTTGAAGAGTCAAATACTTATTTAAATTTAATAACAGGAGAGTTTGTTGTAGTCACAACAGAACAATTAGGTTTAGCAGAAGAAGATGAACCATATGATCATCTTTCTGAGTGGGAAAAAGAGGAAAGAGAAGTCGCTATTGATATTATTGAAAACTTTGAAAATTATCAGGAGGTCCCAACTAGGTACGAAATCAATGAGTATAGTATGATGGAAGATTTTTGCTTCACTGTTAATGATGAAAGAAAGCAACAAAGATTATTAAATGCGATTAGTAGAAAAGGTGCTTTTAGAAGATTTAAGGACCTAATTATTGATCTCGACATTGAGGAACAATGGTTTTCCTATCGTGATGAAAGGTTCAAAGAGTTGGCTATTAAATGGTGTGAACGTCATAATGTGAGCTATGTAGACTAAAAAACTCTCCCCTTTTTGACAAGGGGAGAGTTTTTTTCTCAGAGTAAGAAAGTATAAAAATCTGTCCTTATTCGGATGGTGCTTTTATTTTTGTCTAGCTCCATTGCCCAGCAACTCCGACGCACACGATGTGCTAGCGTCAACGTTAGTTCGCGCGTCGTGACTGTACTTAGTTGACGTACCTTTTCACCTTCGTTGCTAAACGGGCGCTTGCGCTTTCTTATAAACGAGCTTTTCTCTCAACCTAACAGAAATCCAATCAATAATGTTATTCTAATTTAAATACATATAGTGAAGGGGAATGAAAATGGGAGAAGAAAAAGAAATTATCACTAGATTTAGTGAATATTTGAACTGGTTAAGGGAGATTGAAAAAATCGATGAAAGTAAATGGTCTGAACCTATTGCCAAAGGAAAGTGGTCTGTTAGTGAAATAATAGGGCATATTATGTATTGGGATCGTTATCTAATAACAGAGGTACTTTCATCTATCAGGCAGGGGAACGAAATCACTTTTCCAGAGTTTGATTCATTTAATCATCAAGCCTCTTTTTATGTAAGATCAGGTGGATCTCAAGCTGCACTTATAAAAGAAGCGATAGAAGCTAGGGGATCACTAGTGAAAGGATTATATGAATTGCCAACTGCAACCTTAAAAAAGCAAGTAACGGTAAATGGTGTAGCGGACTGCCCGCATACAGGAAATCCATATACTCTTCTTTATATTGTCGAGGAATTTATCGAACATGATCATCATCATCAAAAACAGGTGGAACGATCTATTACTAGACATGATAGCTCATTTTCATAGTAATAGTGTGTGTTCAAAAAGTATGGAAAAAAGGACGCTGAATAGAAAAGCTGAAGCTAGCACAGTGTACGTACAGGTGTAGGATCACAGGCTAAGAACAACCACATCGCGCGAGTTAACGCCTGCGCTAGCACCTCGTGTGCGCCTGAGGAGCGGAAAAGCAAACCAACAAAGTTATTCAACCGACATTTAAGGAACATCATCTAAGTTCAGCCACGTCGCGAGAGCTAACGATGATGCTAGGCCATCCAGGCCATCGTAGGACTTTTTGAACAACCTCTAAAAGAGTTCTTTCGTTTACACTTTCAAACTATTAATGCTCTTTTTCTATTTGTATAAAAGATTAAGCAAAATCGTTCTGTGTTATTGACATCATCTCACAGAACACCAATAATATATATTAAGAGAAAAAATATGGGACATTCGCATATTTGAATTTGGAAGTGAGCTACAAAGCAACCGGAGCGAATGGCTAGGAGTCTTTCCGATGAAGTGAAAATTATAGTTTATAACGAATAGAGTTCCTCTTATTAAGGATATAATCCAACTTTTTATAATTGAAATTAGTGTAAAAAGATATTTTTGAAGTAAAAAGAAATGATTTTTTCTGTTTTTGAGCAGACTTTATATCGTTATGAATTAACTAATTTTTCGTCAGACAGACTCCTAGGAGGAATGGCTACCCACCATACACTTGTGAATAATAAGGCGGATTTATACTCCTTGTCTCTTCTGTCTATTGCGTTACGACCTATATGTTTCATGGTCACTCTCACCGTCGGAAGGCAATAGGGGCGGACAGGAGAAACTTTTTACGGATAGCTATGGCGGAATCGGTAGACGCAGATAAGACCATTACTCATCTAAAGGGAGCAAGGCAAAACGCCAAACAACAAAGGTTGCATGCAAGGTTCAAATCCTTGCTAGCTGACGCATAACTGTTATGAAAAACGGAGGAATTTATATGTCTAATAATGAAGTTTTCTCAGATGATGAAAAACAAAAAGATTCTAAATTAAAAATCGAAAGAAAAGAAGGAGAACCAACTTCAGCGTTCAAAGGTTCTTCGTGGGCATCACTATTAGTAGGGATTACCGCGTATTTAATAGGTTTGTATAACGCTTCGATGGAACTAAACGAAAAAGGGTATTACTTTGCCGTGTTAGTATTTGGGCTATATTCGGCAGTATCTTTACAAAAAGCAGTAAGAGATAAAGATGAAGAAGTTCCTGTTACCGGTATCTATTATGGTTTAAGTTGGGCGGCACTCATTGCTTCTATAATATTGATGTCTATTGGTTTATACAATGCAGGGAGTATAGTGCTAAGTGAAAAAGGATTTTATGCGATGTCATTCGTTCTTAGCCTATTTGCCGCTATCACCGTCCAAAAGAACATTAGAGATACCCAGAGAGCAAGAGAAAGAGATTGAGAAAAGGACAGACAGCTGCTTTGCAGTTTAGTAGTTGTCTCTCACTTCCTCTTTTATATGACAAGTAACCCATCAATCGATGGGGTTTTTCTATTTTTAACGTAATTACCGAGAAGTCTCCCACTTCTAAACGAAGTGAAAGTGGGTGATGAATCGGCTTTTTTGGTATAATATTCTTATAAATTGTCAAAGTAGGTGAAAATCGTGACTAAGCTAAATAAGGCGTATCAATTCCGTATATATCCTATATGAGAACATGCTTCTCTTATTCGCAGAACCTTTGGTTGTGTGCGTTTTGTGTACAATAAAAATTTCTTTTCTAAAAATGCTGAATTCCCTACCTTCAAAAGTCATAGATCAAGACAATGCTATACAACAAACGTTGTAAATAGAAATATTGAACTTATAGATGGATTGTTAAAACTACCGAAACTAAAATTTGTAACGATTAAACACCACCGTCAAATACCTGAAGGACATAAGATTAAATCCTGTACGATCTTTATGACAAAAACAGGGGAGTTTTTCGTGTCCATTTTGACTGAATATGAAAAAGAAATCATGGAGCAACCAACTCATTCATTTATTGGTTTAGACTTTGCGATGAATGGCTTATTTGTCGATAGTGAATCAGGTAAGAGAGCCAATTACCCACGTTTCTATCGTAAAATGGTAGAAAAGCTAGCCAAAGAAAGTTCCATATTAGCTAGACGAACAAAAGGTTCTTCTCGTTGGAATCAACAATGCTTAAAAGTAGTGGAAATTCATGAAAAAGTAGCGAACCAACGAAAGGCTTTTCTTCATAAACAATCCCATAGACTAGCAAACCAATACGATTGTGTCATTATTGAAGACCTCAATATGAAGGGAATGTCTCAAGCATTAAAGTTCGGTAAAAGTGTATTTGATAATGCTTGGGGTATGTTCACTTCCTATTTAGACTACAAGTTGAAAGAACAAGGAAAGTGACTAATCAAAATTAATAAATGGTTTCCTTCTTCAAAAACTTGTTCAAACTGCGGTCAAATCAATAAAGAATGGACTCTTTCTGACCGAGTGTTCCATTGTCATTGTGGATTCTCGTCCGATCGTGATTGGAATGCGTCTATCAATATCAAAAACGAAGGTATTCGAAAGCTTACATAAAGGAAACAAGACCTCTTGGTTCACGAGGGATCGCCTAGTCCATTAGAGACCATTAGGCTTCTGCACCATAGTAAGAAAGTATAAAAATAGGTCCTTATTTAGCTTGCGGTTTTAATTCTTGTCTAGCTCCATCGCCCAGCAACTCGTAAGTTTTTCGAAGCACACGACGTGCTAGCATCATCGTTGCCCACAGGACGTGGGCGTCTTTAGATGATGTTCCATTTCTCTATGATATGTCAACGGAGACGCCTCCAGGAGGGAGGTGGATCTACGTTTGCTCGCGCGACGTGGCAGTAGTTAGTAGATCCTCCGCTTTCCGGCTTTTCGTGTTTCCTTTATCTCATACGGAGTAATCAAGCCCCTTCGTTGCTAAACGGGTGCTTGCGCTTTTCTTACTAGGAAGCATCCACCTCTAAGCGCAAGCGTAGGTGGTATCTAGTTCACTATAGGAGAGATTGTAATGAATAAAGCTCAGTTTATTGTCTTAGGTATATTGGAACAGTTAGGACAAGGAAGTGGTTATGATATTAAACAAGTGTATGATGATAAAAAAGTTGATCAATGGTTAGATATTAAAGTAGGTTCAATTTATCATGCAATAAATCAGTTACATAAAGACGGTCATATTCAAGAAGTGCAGAAAAAGCAGTTAGGAAAATATCCAGAAAAAACAATTTATCGAGTATCATTGGAAGGGGAAAAACGATTTGATATGCTTCAGGAAAAAGCATTTTTAGGATTATTCCCCGACTTTTATGGATTTAAAATGGCACTTAAATTTAATAAGCGTCGAAACAAAAAGGAAATTATAGAATATGCAAACAGAGCGATCCAGATCATTGATAAAAAACTGGAATTGATGAGAGAGCATTTAAATTCTCTTGGAAGTGACAAGTCCCATTTTAATTACGATGCTTTTTTTATTGAACATGAAAGATATCTATTTGAATCTGAAAAAAAATGGATTCAAGAATCTATGACAAATATTGATCTTATTATGTTTAAAGAATAAAATTCTGAAAATTATTGATATTCTCCTCAAACTTGAATAGAATGATGATATCTACTCAAATTTGAATAGTTTGGAGGAGTGTTTAACATGATAAGATATTTGGAAAATGGAACTTTGGCTCTCGCGTTATTTATTACTGGTATAATGGCAGGATTCTTCTATACCTACACCTTTAATGTGAATTTAGCCATGTTACAAGTAGATGGAGAGACATATGCAACAGTCCAGTCATTGTTTAATGAAAATGTTCGTCATGTTATGTTTTTTATCTTTTTCTTTGGAGGTGGTGCTATATCTGTAATCACAGTAATAGCCAATATTAGACACTATAAAACTATCTCTTTTTGGTTGATGGTGACAGCGGGTTTAATATACATGTTGGGGATCATTGTTTTTACTGCGAATGTCAATTTACCACTAAACTACGAAACAGAAAGCTGGAACCCACAATCCTTACCTTCAGATTGGCAACAAATTCGAAATGATTGGAATCAAGCCAATGCATTTCGCGTCATATTTTCTACACTCTCATTCATTCTCTATATCATCGTTTTAGTTATTCGCTCGATAAAAATTAAAAAAATATAAAGGTCATTTTGAGTGAATTTTGAATAAATCAAATTGTAGTGTTGAGAAGAAAAAAATTAAGATTAGGAGTTTCACTTTAAAAATTTGGAGGTATTAACTTGTTTCCTATTAATCTTAGTAATAATGTATATTCACCAATATTAATTCACGTGTGGAATACGTTTAACCAAGTAAAATGCTCTGCTGCTCTGCTGCAACCATCGTCATTCATGATGATTCAATCGTGTTAGAAAAATATATAGGGAAACAATCAAATCAACTTAATGCAAGGGCTGCTCAGCCTGATACTCAGTTCCATGTCGCTTCAGTAAGGAAAAGTTATATTGGATTTGCAGTGGCCTATGCCGTTTATTATGGTTACATAAAAAGTATTGATGACTTTGTTCTAACTTATTTACCAGACCTTGACGTTGAGCCTTGGAAACCTGTAACGATCAGACATTTATTAACCCATACGCATGGATTAAGTGAAAAAGAAGGAAAGGTTGTTCGTGAATTTCAGGTAGGGAGAGAGCTGGATATATAATCAAGTTGGCATAAACGTTTTAATTGCTATCGTCAAACGAACAACGAAAAAAACGGTGGCTGACATTTTACAAGAACAAGTCTTTTCACCACTTGGGTTTAGTGAATCTAATTGGTACTCTGAAAAAACGGAAAAACTTGCTGATGTCATGGTTAGAGATGAAAAGGATATTATTTGGAAAAACTTCGATAGTATAGAAGGTGACGAGCCCAATATGTACGTGTCAGGCTCGTGAACTAACGATGTGGGGCTATTTACACTTGAAAGAAGGTCATATAAATGGAAAGCAAATCGTTCCAAAAGAGATAATAACAATGGCAACCTCTATTCAAAGTCCATCGATGCTTCATAAAGATCTACCTCAAAATGGTTTTCTATGGTTTGTAAAAGATTTACCCGCTAAAAAGACAGAGATCGGGGAGAAAGTTCCAAGTGGCTCTTATCAAATTTTAGGCTATACAGGTGTAACTTTAGTAGTCATTCCTCAAGAAAATATAGTTGCCGTTCGAATGTTTAATAGCTTTGGTTCACCAGTAGGTCATGATTATTTATCTAATGTTCGATCATTTGGTAATATTGTTATGAAGTGTATAAAGAAACTTTAAGAGGTTGTTCAAAAAGCTCTGAAAAAAATATCGGTTGAATAACTTTGTTTATTTGCTTTTCCGCTCCTCAGGCGCACATGATGTGCTAGCACAGACTTTAACCACACGACGTGGTTACATTGATTTCTTATACTTTTTTGGAATAATTGTTATCAATCTATTAAAGCATGGCAAGGATTTTAAATCTTAAAAGGGAGAGGTTGCTGTGGGATTTCCTATACTGGAAACTGAACGATTACATTTAGTTCAAGTAAACAAAGACCATACTCACCAGTACTTTGAGATTATGTCTAATAATCATGTCATGAAGTATTATGGGATGGACCCTCTAAAGAGAATAGAAGATGCTTCAAATATCATCGAGTCTTTCCAACATACCATAAGGTGGGGAATTGTATTAAAAGAAACGAATCATTTGATTGGAACGTTAGGGTTAAAAAATCTAAATTTGTGGAGTGAAAAAGAGAAATAGGGTATGAGTTACACTCTGCCTATTGGAGTAAAGGAATTACGACTGAAGCAATAATGGAAGGTTTGCGATATTCGTTTGACGAATTAGGATTACATAGAATGGGTGCAGTCACTTTTCCTCAAAATCAACCATCGATTCACTTATTGGAACGATTAGGGTTTATGAAAGAAGGGTTATTGAGAGGATATCTGTATCAAAATAACCAGTCTCATGATGCCCTGATCTTTTCGTTATTAAAAACTGAGTGGAGACAATAATGGGGTGACATATGAAATATATAGAAATTGGTGTGGGAAATAAATGGTTTGTACGAACGGAAATAGAACGGGAAGATGGTACGGAATACGAACGAAAAGGAGTGGTGGGTCCTATAAGATTTCGCTCCTTTTATGTAAGAGTGTGGTTTGGCGATAAAGTGATCGTATTTGATTCTCTAGAAGGGATAAAACGAATAAAAAAAGAAAGGAAGGGGTTAAAATTTCTTGTTGGTGTCGTTAGTGAATAAAATGCAAGAAATTTCTCCCTTTAGCTTACTAATCTACTCTAACTCTTCTCTTTGAAGTATTTGTTCCGTTATTGTAATGAATTCTTTCACAGTGTATGGAATATATTTTGCTTTTTTTGTAATCATCGTCAGTTCTAGCCTAGCTTTAAAATTAATAAGCGGAATCGCTTTGATTTTTGGATTAATAATTTCTTCTGCTACTCTACTTGACAATAAAGTAATCCCAAGTCTTGCTTCTACCATTCCAATCATAAAGTCTTTTTGAGAGCTATGACAAACAATATTGGGATAAAATACATTTTGAAAAAAAGACATCTGCTTATTCAGCAAACGCCTCTGTTAGTGTATTGTTCATCTTATCTTGTTCCCTTTTGAAGAGATATTAGTCAAACGTTACTTGTCTTTGTTTTTGTTTTCAAAATAAGCTTTGATGATATCTTGTCCAATGTACTTATTAATACCACTATCGTCTTTCAGTGAATACGGAACGACGATAGAAAAAGCGATTTCAGGATCGTCATAAGGCGCATATCCAACTAATGTTAAATTGTAAGTAGAAGGGCTCGTAATTAACTTCTCTTTAATAGAATCATAATAAAATGATTGAGCTGTTCCCGTTTTTCCTGCTAGATTATACGAATTATAGGGAGATTTTCCAAAATCGTAATTTGCCGTTCCTCCAGCCTCCTGATAAACTGCCTTAAATCCACTTTGAACGAGATCAAGATATTGCTGGGGCATGTCTACTTTATTAAGTACAACTGGCTCTATCGATTCTTTTACAGCTCCTAACTCTTCAGAAGAAGAGCTTGAGTCTCTAATCTGTTTTACTAAGTGTGGTTTCATACGATATCCATCATTGGCGATCGTTGAAACGTATTGAGCTAATTGCATAGGTGTGTACGTGTCATACTGACCAATCGAAAAATCCAATTCTTTCCCTGCTTCTTTCTTTTGGGATAAGCCTTTAATTTCACCTGGGAGATCAATTCCTGTTTTTACCCCTAAACCAAATTGATTAAAATGATATCGAAGTGAATCAAATACTTCAGGGTCGTTAGGAAAACTCATAAAAGGGTAATAACTAGTGCCAAACATAGCGAGTACTGTCTTAAACATATAAACGTTAGAAGACCTTTTTAAGGCATTTTTAATATTCATGGTACCTAGAGTTTTATAAGAACTTTTGTCAGGTGTCCCTTTCAAGTGCATTGTTGCGTCCTGAAAAACAGTAGCAGGACTAATCGCCCCTTCTTGTAATCCTGTTAATATGGTTGCTCCTTTTACAGTTGATCCCATTTCATAAGCTGAACTAATCGTACCTAATGAATAATCTTGTACCACATATTTCCCATCTTTTTTCACTAGTTGTTTTCCCGTTAAAGAAAGGACTTCTCCTGTTTTTGGGTTCATCATCACGACAAAAGCTCGGTCTAAAAAGGGTTCGCCTGGTTTAGCTCTCAGTAATCGTGTTGACACAATTTCTTCTACTTGTTTTTGTAGTTCAATATCAATCGTTAAGACTAAATCCTTACCAGAAACACCTTCATTGAAAGTTTTCCACGATAAAATTTCCCCATCTTTTTCTTCAATTGCCATTTGTCTTTTGGAGCCCCTTAGTTCTTCTTCGTATTGATATTCTAGTTGGCTTAATCCAACACGGTCGTTTCGGTTATACCCTTTGGATAAATAGTAGTCTAGTTCATCTTTAGGTAGTCCTCTTGTTGTGGAAGAGACACTTCCTAAAATCGATCGAAGGGTGTCATCGTAAGTATACTTACGGTCCCAATCGGTATGAATATCAACACCAGGAAAGGTCTCTGAATTTTCGGCAATGATCGCCATTTCCTCTTGTGTTGCATGTCTTTTAATGGTTTGCGAGGTATAATAGTACCCACTCGTCATTTCCCTGAAAATCGCAACAACCTCTAATTCGTCCTTGTCGATTTCGTTTAAATCAGCTTCGTTGATTCTATCTAGTTGTAATTCATATAAATCTTTATCATCTAGTTTTTCGCTGTTTAATTCTTCATCGGTTATTTTTTTCAATGCCTGCTCTGGTCTAGTAATGATCCAATAATCTTTCAAATCACGCTCAGTCACTTTTTCTGTATCTTTATCAATAATTTTGGCGAGCTTTTCAGCAAGCTCGACTATATCTTTTTGAGAAACACCATTAATTCTCGTATAAGTTATGGAAGGAACTTGCTCATTTAATACGATTGGTTGTCCATTCCTATCATATATTTCACCTCTTGGAACACTCATACTAACGGTTCTCGATTCCGTTTTATTGACAATTTTTTTTGTATTCTTCCCCTTCAACAATTTGCAAAAAACCAAGCTTTATAATAAGTGCTGAAAAACAAATAAAGACAGCAAAAAACAGCACATTAATTCTTAACAGTCGTTTTTTCTTAATGATTTTCTTTTTATCTCCGTTAATCCCCATGCTACCCAACCTTATATCTTTTTAATAATTATAACATATTGAAGTTTGTTAAAAAGGTTTCCTCTATATCTGTTTTGCTTTCAAAATGTAATTTTCCCATACTTACAATTTTGGAAAACGAGGTTACAAAAAACTGAATACTTCTTTATTGTGATATCACAGTCTAAAAAAATAAAACTCAACTATATCTCAAGAGTGCTTCTTCTTTAAAAAAGGTTAGGTTTTGAAAGTTAAATAGTACTTTGGTTAATGACTGTTCATATATCTTAATCTGAAACATTATATGCACATAAATATGGATGTGAAGTATTAAATAAGGTTGTTAATTCAGACGTAAAAAAATTTTAGTATGATGACGAAATTCACTGTAATATTTATAATGCACGAAGTCAAAAAAGAGATTTAGTAACCTAGTGTAATTAAAACATACATGACTTCTTGAGTAATATATTTAGGAGAAGATAACCATTATACTAGTGTCACTAAATGGTTATCTCCTTTTTTTATATTAATTTATCTATTAATAAACACTGGTAATTGTGACTTCTTGGTCTAAAGTAATATTTGTTCCCTGTTCTTGCAAGGAAACAGTGAATTCATAACTACCGGGTTTTAAGAAAGTAACAATAAGATTTGCGCAAGTGTTAAAGATTACTTCAGGAAAAATATAGACTCCTACTTCATTAAATATAATGGGGGTGCCATCAGCAAATGTTAATTTAAAATCATCCAATTGACTTTGATCTCCAATTGATACGAGAACTTGTGCTGGTCTTTCTGGTTCGTCTACTTCAAAAGCACAAATTTGAGCCTGCCTTGATTCTCCTACTGGTATATCAAGAGGCTCTTTCAAAGATACACAATAAGGCATTTCTTCACCTCCATTCTTATAGTCGCTATATCATATGTAATTCGAGCAGGATTGCGTGGACGAATACAATAGAAGAGAGGTCCCATTTTTTTACGAAAAATTCATAGCGGTCAAATGGAATTCTCAAGGTGTATAGATAAAAGCGATATTGGCTAATTATGAATGTTTTTCTTGTAACAAAATTGATAGATATGAAAATGGTGGCTGGAATCATGCCACTCCCTCTTAATAATGGCCAAAACAGCGATCCGAATAGCAAGTGGAGTAGGGCAGAAGAATAAAATTCGCCCTTTCCCACCTTCTGAAGCGATAAATTTTGATATCGATTCACTAATAATTGAAACAAATACTTCATAAAAATAAATCACATAATAAAAAGCGGTATAAAAAAAGAAAGTAATTGATATTTCTTTTTCCCATTGCGCTAAATCACTTATTCCAACAGTATAAAGGGCAGAAAAAAAAGACGAACAAAGTCATAATCATGATCGTTATTGACCCTGCGAGGATTTTTCTAGGTAATATTTTTTTGATAATCGTTAATAACGGTATTTGAAATATAGTAAACTGATTGTTATTCAATATATGTGCTCCTTTTTATGACCTTCAGTATGCAATTATACATGATTTGTAGGAAACACAGGCGTTTTATATTGTAACATTTCTGTATTTTTTATAATATATGTAAAAAATTCAAGCTCAAATTTTGAACTAACAAGCTTTTTTTTGGGGCATTTAAATATATTCCCTCCATTTGTAAAGCATACAAATGAGGTGATTACCGTTGAGATTGAAAAAGATAATAAGTTCTTTGCTCATAATTTTACTAATAGCTTTTTCAAGCGATATTGTCCATGCCATTGAACAAGAATCTAACAATTTTAATGTTGATTTAACTGGGTATGACGAATATTCTTTTGGTGACTTTAATCAAATTGGTTATAAAATCACTCCGCTTGCTCAGTTATTTTTAGGTATTATCCAAACAGAACAAGAATGGATTGACGAACCTAGGGTTTACATTAAAGGAAAGAAGGGATATTTTCATCTTTGGAAGAAAGATGGGACAAATGTATTGTACACAATAGAGAAGGAAACAAGTGGGTATTTAAAGGGGGATTGGAAAGTTGTTGATGTGAAAAGAAAGAAAATTAACAGAATTCCAGTATCTAAAAAGTTGCTTAAAGAAGCTTTAATTGAACGATTAGTTATTCCTATTTCTAAGGTAATTGAAAGTTATTATGGAGAGTCTAAACTGTGGTATAGAGGCGATGAAAAGGTCCTTGAAATTAAAAAAGATGAAAATTATATTAACGTGACCGTGCAAGTGGTTACCTTTGAAGGAGCTCATAGTCCTCCTTATGGTCAAGAAACGATAATCTTCCAGATTTCAAGGGGGGGTCATGTTAAGGTTGTGAAACATAATCATAGAGACATCCTAGAACAAGAATGGACAAAGTTGCAGTTGCGATAAAAGGGTTAATTGTACTCAAACAAGGGAGTTCATTAGTGAAAAGAGTACTAAAAGGTAAAAATACTAAACACCCTGTAAGTCATTAAACCTTAAGCATCATCTCTCATCGTCATCAGACTTGTCCATAAAAAATCTTCACCAAATATCGAATTTGGCTGATGTATCTTTCTCATCGTTCTGAATTCGTGAATAATAAAATCCTTATTTAGTATGTCTTTTAATCGCTCTTCCGAATAACCAATTCCGCCATTTAACGATCCTTTCTTATAAATATCCCAATCGGAAGTATCGGAAGCTCCAGTCTTATTAAAACAAACAATTCCAAAGAAGCCGTCTTTTTTGAGAGCTTTCTTTATCATCTCTATATGAGACAATCGACGATGGGGAGCTAAGTGATGGAATAAACCACAATCATAGATAAAATCATATGTGGCAGGTTCAACATCAATATCAAAAATTGAGCGACAGTGAAAATTGACGGATACTCCTTCTTTTAAGGCTCTTTCGTTTGCCCATTCAATCGCATTTTCTGATATATCTATAGCGTCAACTTTGCAGCCCTGTTTCGCCATATAGATTGCATTTCTTCCAGGTCCCCAGCCTAGCTCTAATACTTTTTTAGGAGCGATTGTTTGTTCAAAATAGTGAACTAAATTTTCATCAGGTCCTTCAATCTGAAAAAAGGGAATTTCTTTTGACCGATCCTCATAAAAGTCTTCCCAAAACTCTTTTGGGTCTCTTAACATATCATACATCATCATTGCCTCGTATGACGAAGATAAAAATTTTAATGGAATTAGATTATTCTCAACTGATTTAGAACGAGATCCTGAAATTGAAGACTACATATTCCCTGAAAAAACAGCTATTGTTATGAATGTTGCTGCGTATATGAGTTTTATTGCAGGAGAACCAAGAGCAATAGTTGATTTTGATGAAAGTGAATTAAATAAATACAAAGTGACTAACGAGGATTATATATTATCCTTTGATCACCTAGAAGATCAAGATACGTTTATAGTTAAGTTAGAGGAAAGCGAAGATAAAGAATAACTCAACCACTTGCAAAGCGCAGGTACATTCAAAATGAGTGTATATGTTTTTTAGTTGCTAACAGATTGTTGGTGACTGGATCAGTTCATTGCATTTTGCAATCATCTTATTTTTTTTGCATAGAAAAACACCCCGAAGGGCGCTTATATGAATAATTTAGTTGATATTTATCACTTCTGTTTTGTAAGGTTCAGAAGCTATTGTTTCTTTTTGTTGTGCTTGAGAAGCTATTCGTGCACTATTCTTTGCACTATTCTCTATACTATAATAATCTAACTGTAGACGAAGATCAGTTCCATAATCGGCTGTGTATGTTCCTTTACCACTAAAAAGCACTTCTCTATTTTGATGATCTAATGTTAGAGTAGAAGGGAGTTCATATCCGCTATCAGTTGCTGCGTTAAACACATCATAAATATTAAAACTATTAACTTGATGCATCCCTAATCCAGGTAATTCCATTGACGTCACAACATTTCCACTAAGATTAGCTTTAAGTTGTGTTGTGCCAGTTGCCTGTACCCTTTGAGAAACAGCAGTTAAAACTAATTTGGTATTAGCCGGGACCGTGATTTCCTGAGAAGGAATACTAACAGTAGTACTGGTTGTATTTGATTTTTCTTGAGTGCTACTGAATGAGTATTCTGTGCTCAAGGTGTTATTAACCCCTAGTCCCCAAAGTGAGAACCCAGCTTCAATTTCGTTCCCTATAGTAATTCCCTCTGTTACAGAATTGCTCACTGTTTGATCCATCTGAACATCAATAGATTGGCTCTTCAACGTTTGTTCTGTATTGGTGTTATTCATTAGATAAGTTTTACCTGCGTATTGTGTATCTCTATTACTTATTTGAGGAGAACCAAGCTCTTCCACACGTGCGTTATTAACTTCTACTTCTTGAGAAATCTTAAGTTGACTTAAAATATGATCTCTCAGTGGCATGAAACTTAGGCTTTCTCTAAACGCTTCATTTAATTCACTTTCAAAATCAACTATTTCCGAAGGTGCTGCATAAGAATTTGACGAGAACGATAAAGCTAATAATGTGCAAAGTAGACCAGAGATTACAAATTTCATTTTTTTCATTGCTCTTCCTCCTAAACTATTAAAATACTTATTATATAAATTAAGACTATACTAAATATTATTCATTGTAAAACGTTTTTTTGAGAATTAAAAACTTTTTTTGTTATTCATTTTATAGGGATAATGTCGAAACTACTTATAAAAACAGTTATTACTACGTTAATACTTGGTCTTGTTCATTTTTTTTTAAGACTAAAATTATTATATTAATATAAATATAAATTTTATTTTCCTATTTCCATAAAACCCCTACCAAAAGATACTAACTCTTTTTTATGTCCTACTTTTTGGGGATAAAAAAAAACCCCAAAGGGCGCTAGTCAATCCTTTTTAAAAGCTAACAATAAGAAAATAACACTTAAAATTAAAAGAATTGGAACAAACATATTATCGGTTAATGTCGGTAGTTGTGGCTCTGTATCGAAACTACCCCCATCAATCGCTCCTATCCTTTGGCCAGACCAATATATATGCACTAAGGCGTTCGATCGTGTACATAAAACCACTTGCAACCAAAAGAACGAAAGATACTATATATCTGCTATTTTTATTCATTCTTTATCCCTCCCTCGTCTTTTTATTGATTCTAACAAAAGTTATTTCAATAAAAAAGCTTGCAGTTTTTTCTCTGCAAGCTACTAATTAATTTACCATTTCAGCTCCAATGACTACTTTTATCAATAGTTACACTCCTTTCTAGTATAATCATTTTAGTATAAAGTAAATTTAACATTTGGTACACTTTTTAACAATTTTTATATGAAAATAGTAGGAGAGTAGAGATGAAAGAAACCGAATTTTACGCCTATCATATTGTGACTAGAAAAAGAATGAGGGTAGGGCAAACGATTACGTTTGATCAGACACAAAAAAATACGCTATATCGATTCTTTTTTGAAAGGGACCATTTGAATGGCAAGGGTGAAGATTTATTTCAGATTTTTAGCAATCATTATACGGAAAAAGGTTTGATTTTGGAAAAAGAAAATGCTGATTTAGCAATCAACTATATGGGACAAACGATTAGGGCTGTGAGGGAAGTCATAGCCGAAATGGTGAGGCTACAAGAATACCCGGAGTATCCATCAAGGTTATCTTGTTTATATGCTGCGAAGAGCTATGAGGATGCTTTGAAATGGAAACAATTATTTGATTCTTATCATCGCGATGTTTTACAGATTGTTAAACTAAAAGTTTTGGGCACATCTTTCGAAGGGGACGCAACCCTTTTGCCAAAAGAAGATGGGGTGCCGTTTTCAAAGAAAATAGAACAGGCGAGAGAATATTGGAATGGAAATGGATCAAATCAACTTTCAGAACTTTTATTAAATGGAAAGATTGAAGTGGTGGAAATTATGGATAACTTTCTGGCTTAAAAATCTCAATAAAAGTTGACATTAAAAGTGTATTAACCGTATAATACATATATTAAGTGTATTGTTAGGTTAATACACCTTGTGTTTTTTTGTGATTGGTGTATTAATTGTTTAGTACACTAGTTTACCATTAGTGTATCAATAGGTTAATACATAATAAAGCGTGAATCTCAATAGGAGTTGGGTATATGGATGTGAAGTTTAATAATCGAGATCCTGTCTATGTGCAAGTGATTCGTCATTTTAAAGAACAGATTGCCAAAGGTGTTTTTGAACCTGGTCAAGAGATTCCTTCAAGAAGAGAGTTAGCGAATAAGTTGAAGATAAATCCAAATACGGCACAACGGTCGTATAAAGAAATGGAGGAACAAGAATTGATTTATACCGACGGAAATTTGCCAAGTCGCATAACAAAGGATGAAAAAGTATTGAAGAAGGTACGAGAGGAACTAATTTTAGAGGCGGTTGATACATTTGTTCATTCCGTTCAGTCCATTAATGTACCTTTACATGATGCCTTAGATTTAGTGAAAAACAAGTACCAAGGTGAAAGTAATAACTAGGGGGGACGAATGTGATTGAGGTCAAAAATGTAACGAATAAGTTTGGACGGAAACAAGTGTTAAAAGATGTATCTTTCACTGCTGAAAAGGGTCAGATTACGTGTTTAATAGGAATGAACGGTGTTGGGAAAACAACTATTATGAAAGCGATTATGGCGTTAACACCGATTCATGGTGGTGAAATCTTAATTGATGGTGAAAAGATAAACAAAGAAAGTTATGAAAAAATCACCTTTATTCCAGATTCAATAACAATGTTGCCTCGCATGAAAATAAAAGATGCTTTTACGTTTATGGCTGATTTTTATAATAGTTGGAATCAAAAGAGAGACCTAGTGAATTGCTCGAATTTTTCAAGCTGGATGAAGAGGAGAGAATTTCTCAACTATCAAAAGGAAACACCGCTAAAGTGAACATTTTGCTTGGCTTAGCTTTAGATGTGGATTATGTATTAATGGATGAACCGTTTTCAGGAATTGATCTTTTTAGCAGGGAACAAATTGCGAACGTTTTTACGAGTCGCTTAGTTGAAAATCGAGGGGTTATCATCACCACACATGAAATTAACGATATTGAACATTTAATTGATAAAGTTGTTTTGCTTGATAATGGGAAGGTTATAAAGGAATTTAATACGGAAGATGTTAGAGAAAATGAAGGAAAATCCGTCATTGATGTCATGAGAGAGGTGTATCAACCATGAATCGTTTCTTAAAATTGGTAAACTTTGAATTTAACCGTTTTTTTAAACTTTATCTCGTTTTAATAGGAATGACGGTTCTAATGCAAATAGGTGGACTCATTTATGAGGCGCAATTATATATCTTGTCAGTCAAAAGTTTTCACCTTTAAGAAGCCTTCAGATCCTCGTCAAAAAAAGGGTCTGATTGCTTCTTTTTCATTATTCGACTTATGCATAAACGGCTCGTTTTACTAAAAAGCGAAAAAGTCGTCTTCCTTAAATAATAGGCAACGGTCGCTTCTGAGACAATAGGGTTGGACTTCGTTCGTAAAAATCGAACAGGACTCTCATTAATCTTAGTTGAAAAAGTAAGAGACAACATTTGAAGCATCCCCATGGCGATACAACTACACATGACAAATCCCTCGATTGCTTTCAAAGCGGACAAGATGAGTTCTTTCTCTTTTTCATCCTCCATTTCTTCTAATGGATGAATCATTCTTTTTTGCATAGCGTCTCAGTTTAGGCATGGCTTTTGACCAAAATTGATACCCAAATCCATTCATCACTTGTTTCAGCTCTCGAAACGTACATTCAATTTTGAACCTAAAACTGTACAATTCAATGATGTTAACGGGATCTAAATCGAGCTTCGTTGTAACAAGAATGGCTGTTTTTTCTCCATACATGACAAGGACGAATCGCAGTTCTTGATAAAGCTTTTGCCCCCATAATAAATTAAGGCAAAGGTAACGAACGGTCTCTTCTTCTTCCATATAAACGGACGGTTGCTTCTACGAATTCACTCTTCCTTGATGTAAAGAGGTCTTGAAGTTTGATGGTCTCTCCTTTTTACGAGGACGACCTTTCCTTTATATTCACCGGGCTTTGTATAAGCCCTACAAGACTTCTTGGCTTTAGTCAAAAGGTGAAGCATCGTTTCTGATTTCTCTAACAGTTCTGCCCGTTTCATAAGAGCAAAAATGGATAAATAGTAGCCATCAAGCAGTACGAGCGATTCTCCCATACATTTAGCTGCTTGAAACGCATCGTTTATGATTTGAACAATGTGAGAACCTTCACATTCATAATTGTTCTGTTTTTTTCTCCAATTTCGAATCATGTTGACACCGTCATGGAGCCTGATCGAAAGAGGAAGACAAAATAGTTTCTTAGAAGGATCGCCAATGAGAACACCTATCCCACCAAACATGTGCCCAAAGATAAACTCGGCTTTTGAGGAATTTTCTGATTCTTGATGTAACCTCTTCACACCAGGCATTTTTCGTGCTTCTTTCGATTGCTTCACGCCATCTCCTACCAAGATGGTGATGCCGTCTTTCTTATAGATGGGTGCCTTACGATAAACAAGCTTCGTCCATGTTTGAATAAGATCCTCTAACTTCCAAGCTTGGGACCTAAAAAAATGCATCATAGCAGGATAGGACTTGGGTGAGATCGAAAGCTCACGAATGATGGAGGTTAATCCTACTTGATCGGAACGTAACATCAATCCAATAATCATGACGACAAACCATTCATAGGTAGCTTGTCGTGTAAAACAGGTCCTAAATTCTGAAAGTTCTTTATCTATTCTTTTCCACATAATCACTATGGTCATTCGCTGTTGAGTTTGATACAATATCAAAGATAACTCTTCTCGGATGACATGTCTCCTTATTTTGTTTAGTCGCTTAATAGGTTAACATGAAATCAAGCAGAAGGGTTATTTTTTATGCAGAAAATTCTCTTTCTAAGGGATTGAGTCATCTTTATAAAATGGACTTTGTAAGGGACCCCAAGACTCCTGCGGAAAAACGGGCTAGTCAAGACCCCGCAATGTGAGGCACGAACGAGGAGGCTTGACAGGTCGTCCGCGGAAAGCGAGGGGAATCCCTTACCATTACATAAAAAACATCGAGTATGGGGAAAAAGCTTTGAAAAATTCCGGAGAACTTTTGACTCTCCAGTTATATATGAATGAATTGAAAAAAATAATGAAAGATAATGAATTGGTTTTCAGTAACTCAGTTTCGAGAGAAAACTTTATGGAAAGTTATGGACCATTTTCTATTCATTATGTTTCAAATTGGATTGATCTATCAATTGCGATTGCTGTAGTAACTTTATTAATCTATGTTTTTTTCATTTGGTATCGTGATTGGTTAGGGAAAAATACGTTTAGTTACCGTTTGTTAATGCTACCGACAGCACGTATTAATATTTATTTTGCGAAAGCGACAACTATTTTGATTTGTATTTTAGGGTTACTTGCTTTACAGGTATTATTACTTCCAATAGAGAGTACCATTATTAAATCGCTTGTTCCAAGTGAATTTAGAGCAGATCTTCCAATCTATGATATAAATAATAGTTCCTCTCTCGTTCTATTTCTACCAGGAACTTTTTTAGATTTCCTTCTATATTATGGATTCGGAACGGTTTGTGTTTTTGTAGTTTTTACTGCGATCTTGTTTGAACGCTCTTATCGTATAAAAGGGATCATTTGGGGTGCTTTATATTGTGTTGTCTCTTTCGTGATTTTTTTACTTCCTTTGATTGTAGATGCTTTTCTATTGGACTATTATTTTTATCTACTTGATCTGTTGCTCATAGAAGCGGGAGTAGCGTTATTGATTTTAGCTAGTTCAATATGGACAAGCAATTACTTGTTGAAGAACAAAATGAGAGGTTGATCGGAGGTTATATAGATGAAACGATATTGGAAAATCATTGCCCTTTGTATTGTTTCGGTTTTAGTATTAGGAACGTTTTACATACAATCTTTCTTCGCTGCTGAAGAGAAAACAACGGTTGAATTTGAAAAAGTAAGTGGTGATCAGGATGAGTTAAACAACCTTTTAATAAATGCTACATATGAGGTTGATGATAAGTACCGAACTTTAAAAATTACAAATCAAGATACAGTTACCCGTGAGAATCAAACTTTGGTTCAGCAAGTGTTAAGTAGTATTGATTATTCTATGAAAAACATGATTGATGGATATAAATCTTTTATGAGAGGCAAAGATCATCAAGCTTCAAATTTCTATGAAGATAACAACCTGTTAGTGTATGCTGATATTAAGGAAAAATGGACTGCTAATGCTGAAAAGGTCGATTTTACATTTAACATTGACGTGTTAGAAAAAAAAGATAATAAAAGAATTGCGTTTGAAATGGATGTTCCAACAAAGGACGATTATTATACGATGAATGTGGTGGATGTCCAAGTTTACGCAGGTAAGTTAAAGGTTGTTGTTCGTCAAGACTCAAATAATATACATGTATACACATTCCAACTAGAAAAAAAGAAATTAGTTAATCATGAAGTTATATTTTCAGTTGAAGATACAGAAAATGGATGGGTTGGGGTGAGTGATGAATACCCTAGTTCTACTAAACCACAAAAATATCTTTTGATGCAGAGTGAAGGTGTAGGTGATGGTAAAGTAGTGGAGGATGGACAACATAAATTAGCTGACAATGGGTTCATGCTATTAAATATAGAAAAGAACCAGCTCAAAAAACTAATGGTGCCTGAGTATGTATCAATCGATGCATCTACCATTATTGATTCTTCGGTCTATTTTCATTCTTATACAGAAAACGGTTCACAAGTCTTTCAATATGATATTAAAAAAGAAGAGTGGAGTAGCATAGATTCATTTGATTTCTTAACAACAAGTGAAGACTTGGAAAGTGAATATATAGAATTGATTGAAGGGGAAAATATACCTCATACGTTCTGAACAAAAAGAGCGTAAACTATATATAGGCGATTTAAGGACAGGAGAAACGTTGTATGAAGGAAAATTAAAAGTCAACAGTCCAATGGATAAAGAAAATAAGGGAGAACTTTTAATTGGATATATAGAGAATATTCAATAATAAAATAGAGTGTAATTTCATGCACCATTAAGGGGTTTTTTTAATAGAGTAAGAAATATTCCTGTTAGCAGCAAAGGCTGTTAATAGGCAAAACCATAATAGTCTTTGCTTCTTCTTTAAACAATAAGGAGGCAGGATCGGTATGGGGTATAAGAATGCGAATCAAGTATTACCTGAAGAACTAATTACACAACTTCAAGAATATATAGATGGAGAGTACTTATATATACCTAGAAAGAAAGGCAATGAACGTTCTTGGGGAGAGAAGAGCGGAACGAAAGAGGAGTTACTTATGCGCAATAAGATCATTCATCAAAAATACCGTACTGGAACAAACAAAGAAACGTTAGCAGAAGAATATCACCTTTCTATCAAAAGTATAGAAAGAATCATCTATCAATAAAAATCAAAGAATGTCTAGTGTATTAGGCATTCTTTTTACTGCCCTCATAATTTATACATAGCTATTTAATAGGAAGAATAGTGGGAATGGTTCCAATATAATAAAGATTAGGAGGTGTAGGATTATGAAATTTATAATTAGAAGAAGAACAGAAGAGGACATATGTGAATTTCTTACTTGGACATTCGATGGAATCTATTCCTTTTAGAGGTTGTTTAAAAAGTCCTAAAAAAAATGTCGGTTGAATAACTTTGTTGGTTTGCTTTTCCGCTCCTCCGACGCCAGGATTGGCTAGCACGGGTGTTGTCCCTAGGATGGGGACGTTCTTAGCCTGTATGTACACTGTGAGTGCTTCGATGCCCAGGACGGGCTAGCGCAGGCGTTGCTCTCGCGACGTGGCTGAACTTAGCCTGCGTTCCTTAAGCAGACCGCCTCGTTCTTGTCTAGCTTCAGCCCTTACATCGGAGACGCCTAAAGGATTTAGGTGGATCTACGATAGTCACAGGACGTGACTGTTCTTAGTAGATCTTCAGAAATAGTCAAACATTTAGTGAAGGTAAAGAACACCTTCACGTTATGTTCGCCTTATGCTGGTCGGCGATGCACACGATGTGCTAGCATCATCGTTAGCCGCAGGACGCGGCTGTTCTTAGATGATGGACTTACAAAGGGCTTCAGCTTTTCTATTCAGCGTCCTTTTTTCCCTACTTTTTAAACATGCACTAAAAAAGGATGTGTTTATGTTGAAAGCAATTATTTTTGACTTTGACGGTACACTGGCTGACACATTGCTTGTTTGTTTGTTGCGTTTCAATCAGTATTCAAAGAGTTTGATCATGTGGAATTGACTATTGATGAAGTGAAAGCAATGTTTGGTTCTTCTCAAACAGGAATTATAAGAGAGAATCTAATCAATAAAAATATTGATCAGGCAATTGAGCTATATTATGAGAAATATAGAGAGAAGCATCAAGAACTGGTTAAGGATAATAATGAAATAACAGAGTTGCTTGATACGTTAAAAAAAGATGGATATAAATTAGCGATTGTAACAGGAAAAGCATGCAGAAGCCTAGATATATCATTAGAGGGCTTAAAAATGAATCATTTCTTTGATGTCATTGTGACTGGAGATGATGTAGAGTTACTGAAACCTTATCCGGAAGGGATTAATAAAGTATTAACACAGTTAAACATATAAGAAAGTGAAACGATCTTTCTTGGTGATAGTGATGCTGATATTCAGGCAGGTAGACGAGTAAATGTACATACAATTGGGGTGCAGTGGTTACCACATTACCACCCAGTTGATTTTACTGTTGAGCCAAATCAAATTATGAGCGACGTAAGAGAGTTGGATCATTTTTTAGCATAGATAAAGGGAAAAGGAATTTGAAAAGTCTTTGGACACTATTAGTTAATGTGGTGTTCTTTTTCTTTTGGAGGAATAGAAATGAATTTTAAACAAGTTCAAGTAGTCAATGAGTTGATGAGTAGATTTGATAAACCATGGTGTGTTGCAGGTGGTTGGGCAATTGATCTATTTATAGGAAGGGAAACGAGAGAACACGGGGATATTGAGATTGTCATTTTTCGAAAGGATCAGTTAGAGTTAAAGATCCATCTCAAAGGTTGGTGTTTTCAAAAAGTAGTAGAAGGGGAACTTCAGCCTTGGGGTGATGAGGTTTTATATTTACCTATTCACGAAATACATGGTGTGAATACGAATGGTGAGAGTTTGGAGGTACTTTTAAATGAAACGAAAGGTGATGAATGGAGATATAGAAGGAATTTGAACATTTCTTATCCTTTAACGTCTGTCATTCAGTTTACTAAAACGGGAGTGCCGTTCTTATGCCCTGAAGTTGTTCTTTTGTATAAGATGAAAAATACACGGAAAAAGGATCATTGGGACTTCATGGAAGTGGAAGAATACTTGGATGATGAAAAGAAAAGCTGGTTAAAACAAGCGATTAGATCATGTGATTTAGATCATAAATGGTTACCACTTTTATGATGGTTTGAAAGATGAAACTTAAATACTGTTTCAATCGTAAATGAGGATGGAAGCATATTTTTTTATAAAAAGATGAGGTAAAAGGGGATTGAAACCATGAAATTTATTGTTTTGTTAATTATGACTATATTAATGTTGCCTTTTTCGAAAAAGAAACCGTTCAATATTCGAATGTTTTTCCTTCCAACTCTGTTTTGGATTGTTGTAGGGCTTATGGAATACTTTTTATTACTAGATAACAACTTTAGCTCAATTTTAGTTGATTATTCAATTGTAGGGGCTATATTTCTATTTGTCTCTTTATATTATCTTAGTGAATTTCAAAAATGGGAATTGGTGTTGAAGCTTTCTATAATAGGTGTTTTGTTGCTATCTTTTGTTTATTTTGGATTCATTCATGGAATGGTCTCAGCAGATGAAAAATACGCCTCAGTTCAATCAGAAATGAAGGAAATATCTGAAGTGTTTACGGAAGAAGATACTCCTTTCACGGTTCCACCTGAAACAGCAAGAAACAAGATGAAAAAAGTCTTTGGTGATATAAAAAATGTATCCTTTTATGAACTAGGGGAATTAACTCCACAAGTAGTCAATGGAGAGGCAATCTATGTGGCTCCAATTGAAGTTTCGAGTTTTTTCAAAGCACAAAAAGCTGGTTTTTCACCAGGATATATAACAATGTCGGGTATTAATGCAGATGCTGAAGCAAAGGTGTTCACAGATTATGAGATGAAATATATTCCTAGTATGTACTTTGGGTAAAATTTAGAGCGTGTGGTTCGTAAAGCAGAGCCTAATTTAATTTTCAATGGAGAACCTACACTAGAATTAGACGAGAAAGGAAAGCCATTCTTTACAATGACTTACGGGACTTTTGTTTCTGGACGTTCCGGGTTTGTTGTTGAAGGGGTGGTACTGACTGATCCACAAACGGGTGAAGTGAAAACATATAAAAAAGAAGAGGCTCCTGAATTTATTGATGGTGTATTAAACCATGAAACAGCGTCGTTACAAAATGACTATTTTGGTACTTTAGTGAAGGGCTACTTGAATAGTGTATTTTCACAAACAGATGTAAAATTACCCACAGAATGGGGAACCAAAGAAGGTGTGACCCCCATCTTTGGTAAAGACGGAAAGATGTATTATTTTACAGACTTTACATCTCCTAAAGAAGGGGTTGATTCAGCTCTAGGTTATTCGTTAATTGATGGAAGAACAGGGGAACTAACGTATTATAATGGAGATCTAGTGAAAGGGATTATGGATGGATCTGCTGCTGAAGAAGTTGTCGAGAACTCCTTTAAAAAAGAGAAGTGGAAAGGGACGATGCCGGTCTTATACAATATTTATGACAAAGCGACTTGGGTTGTCCCTGTCGTTGATGATGGTGGTTTAGTTCGGTCGTATGCTGTGATAGGAGCTTCAAATGCGAAAATCTTTGCAACTGGATCGACTCAAAAAGAGGCCTTTAAAAAATATAGAAGTGTTTTAAGTAGAGGCATCGGTGTTGAAAAAGCGTCATCATCAGGGGAAGAAAAAAAGATCGATGGAGAAGTTATTCGTACCTACAAAGAAAAAGTCGAGGAAACGACCATCGTCTATATCTTATTAAAGGATCGAAAAGAAATTTTTATGGTTTCATCGGCTGACTATCCATATGCTCTATTTACAGAAGTCGGAGATAACGTAAACCTCACCTATTTGGATACGGGTAATTTGTTAGTCTCTGTGTCTCAATATACGAATGAAAATATAAATGAATAAAATTGGTATGGCTACCTAAGCTTTTTGGGTAGTCTTTTGAATTTGGAAAGTAATGCGAAATCCATGAGGTTTTACACTTTATAAAATTTGTTTGGAGGAATTATAATGCTTTGACTTCCGTTAAGAAACTTTTATTTGTTTCTATGATATTGATCATCCCTGATTCAATTATCAGTTTTAGTGATCAAAAGAAAGAAATAATTGAAGATATAAAGTTAAATGGGAGGACAATCGAGACAATATCAATAGCAAATGTGAGGGGGAGTATGGACGATGTTGCGGAACCTCATATCACATATTTGCAAATAGATACAACTGAAATACAACTATTTGTAGAATTCATAAAGAGAGCCGAACCAATAGATGGAGTAGTTGATGTAATCGTACTAGATTATGTATTAACGATAACATATGATAATAGAATAGAACCGATGATTCATACTCCTTATGGTTGGATGAGGATGGGGGAGCTATAATGAATGAAAAAAGCACAAGTGAATTGAACGTTTTACATGATGATTTAATCGATGATCTAAACAAACATATACGAAGTATGTCCCTTTTAAAGGTTTTGATTTAACAATGATAAACCATTTTTAAAAATTCATAGCTACTTCCATTCGTGTCTTGCATAAACCGTTCAACCTCTATAAAACCGAACTTTCTATATACGTTAATCGCTCTTTCATTAAAGGTTGCGACTGATAGTGTTATTTTACTAGTTTGGTATTTTTCTCGAGCGAATTTGATGCCTGATGTTAAAAAGGAATACCCCCATCCACTTCCTGTAAGGTCAGGTCTCATCCCTAAACCGATATCAATGGCATCGGGGTCATCCTTATAAAAACTAAAGAACCCTACTAACTCATTATCTTTTGTAACAGCAAAAATAAAATAGCCTCTCATTTCAGAATCTAAAAATTCTTCTAAGTCTTCTTTGTCTGCTTCCATGTCATAAAAAGAATAAATGCCATCATAATGCCATTGGTAAGCAATATGTTCGGCTTGTTCCTGCGTTATTTGTTTAAATATGTAATGTGTGTCCATTTAAAACTTCTCCTTCTCTAGTTACTTCAAGACTATTAAACAATAAGCGATACAGATACATAAAGTACGAAACCAGATGAACAATAGGATAGTATTGCTAGTCCCCACCTTTTTTCTTTTTGCTCTGATATACCCGCTAAGAACATCATAGCTGCCATTGATAGAAGTATATATGGGATTAAATTGGAATTATTTATAATCCGAACTGATAAGGCTAGAGTTACAACAATAATAGAAAACACAATTCTTAAAAAAGTTAACAAACAGGTTTCCTCCATAAAAAAATGAGATGTTTACTTTTTATAGTACCATATTTCCATATTATTAAAATAACAGGGAACTTTTCTCTTTAGAGGTCGTATAAACATATAGGAATAAATTTCACATAAAGGAAGTGTGTAAAATGGGTTTCTTTTTAGTGATTGTAGCATTCATCATAATGATTAGTATTGTTAGTTCTTTTAAAAAACCAAACTCAAGTAGCAGTTATAACGATCATCATGTTAATTCAAGTAGCGGACTCTTTTATGGAGACAACCCTTCAGATTATAGTTCAAGCTGTGGGGATGGTGGCTCTTCAGGTGGAGGATGTGAATAGAAGATGAAAAAATCTTCTTCTTATACTTACATATCATTTGCTTGTTTTTTAATCTGTGTCCTTGTTTGGATTCCCAATGTCTTTTTAAATATGGCAAGTCCTTTTTGGATCATAACATTTGTTATTGCTCCAATTGGAGTGTATTTTGCGACTTTCCAAAAACAATACTGGCTTATAGCTATCAATTTTGTGATGTTTTTTAGTTTTTTTATTCTCATGTTTGTGGGTTATTATATAAACTCTTTAACAGGTGGGAAGCCGTGAAACTTTCGAAACTCTTTCTAGATAAGACACTCAAAGAGTCTGAACGAAACAAGTGAGCAAAAAGTTTAGTTTTATTTAAAAAATGCTCTGAGTATTAAAAACTTGGAGCATTTTCATTTTACAGTAACGCTTTTAGAAATAAGTTTATGAAGGAATTTTCAATGTGGTAATTGAATATGAAAAAAGTGTATGAGATTGAATAAAAAAATCAGAGCTAAAAGCGTTTAAATAAAAAATAATTTGGAGGGATAATGCGTGGCGAAAATCGGTATATATGGTTCTTCATTTGATCCAATAACCAATGTTCATTTATTTACTGCATCCACTGTTGCGAGTAGGTGTAGATTAGAAAAAGTCATTTTTTTGCCTTGTTCGAGTAAAAGAAAAGACAAGAAGATGAATACGGATGATGAGCATCGATGGAATATGTTGACGATGGCATTAGAAGAGGAAAGAGAAAGGGAAATTGTTGCTGACAGTTTTGAAATGGAACAGGACCCTTGGAAAATTACAACTTATGAAACAATGAAACATTTTAAAGGTCAATATCCTAATGATGATGTTTATTTCATTATGGGGGCAGATTTATTAGTCGATATTGGAAGTGGAAAGTGGAGTAATGGAGAAAAGTTGGTGGAAGAAAATAAATTTATCGTGATGGCAAGAGACAATATCGATATGCTTAGAACGATTAGTCACTCACCTATTTTACGAAATAATGATGATGGTACGACATTTCACTTAATAGACAAAGGGTTGGCGATGGAAATTAGCTCGAGTTATATAAGAGAAGAATTTTCAAATGGTGGAGAGCCTAAATATTTACTTCCAAATAGTTGCTATTATTATATTAAGGAACATGGACTTTATGAAGACTGAAAAGAAAGGGGCTTTTTATTAAGAAAGAAATCAAAGGATTCATGATCTTTTTTTAGTTATGTTTGTTTTTTCTTCGATAGTATTTGTCCTTTGTTCGCTAATAAAGCCAGATGTTCATGGCACACTCACCAATCTTACAGAAAATGATTTTTATGTTGCCCCTTTTAAAGTTAATCCAGAGGTTGAATACAATTTTATTCAGGTTCGGCTCAAAGGTAAGGGGGCGTGGAAATTTGAAAGAAGGTCAAGAAATAAAGGTTTGAATGAATGATAATGATATTTATATTGCAGTTAAAATAATCATGATCAACGAGTGAGCCCAGTGAAATTTTTGAATTCTATTAATTTTAATAAAAGTAAAATTTATCAACCCTTTACTACATTGAAGTCGTATAATGAATGTAGAGGAAGGGTTTTTTATTAAGGTCTCTCAATAGAGACAAGCATTTTTTTGTAGGAGTGAAAGTATGTTATTAGCCATTATTATTATAATTAACATAATTGGGTTTGCTTTTATGGGAATGGATAAATCGAATGCTCGCAAAGGTGAGTGGAGAATACCTGAGATAAGATTTTTCGTTTTGACCCTTTTAGGTGGAGGGGTCGGAGTATACTTAGGAATGAAAATGTTTAATCATAAGACGAGGAAAAATCTGTTTCGCTTTGGTGTACCTTTAATTACATTGTTATATATATGTTTGTTAGTCTTGTATTTTTATATTTTTAATGGATTATAATAAAAACTACCTAAAAAGGTAGTTTTTATCTAATCTACTCCTACATATTGAACGTTTTCGGAAATTGCCATATAAAAAATATGTATATAGGCAAACGGTCCTGTAAATAACCAAAGTAATACAAACCAAGGGTTTTGATTATAAGCCCTAAGGAAATACACAAACCAAATAATGGTAAAAACGAGCCCTACAACAGGAACGAAATACCACAAAGTATTCCAACCACTCTTTTCAATGACATGCAAGAGTGCAATTATATTGAGAATGGGAATAAAGGCAAACCAAGCATTCTCGTAATCAGCTTTTTTAAACAATAGGAAAAATGGATAAGACCCTGCAAAATAAAAAAGAAATGTGATTAAAAATAATAAGAGTGCAACAAGCATTTCTTCCATTAAAAATGACCTCCATAAAAACATTGAATTTTATAACATGACAGTTCAAACCTTTATAATTGTATACTAATTCCACTGTAAAATCTAGTTATTATTTTGAAAAATGGATAATTATATTATTTAAAATCGATCATTCAAAAAAAAGAAATTTATGGTGGGTTTAATAGGGTTCTTATAAACAATGTTTATTTATGTTACACGAGTAAAAAGGAGAATGTAAGTATTTAAATAACTTCAGTATAATATTGGATAAACAATCTTTTTTTACATGTACCTTTTATAAAATTAATATATAAGTTTAAATATTTAATAATACAATTAATAAAATTAATATACATATTGATTTTATGAATATTTGGTTTTATAATACTTATAAGGGAGGTGGAAATTAGTGAGTGTACCGGTAATAACTACATGTCCGGTATGTGAGGAGAAATTAAAAGTCTCTAAGCTAACATGTGGAAGCTGTAATACAACAATTGAAAATTCTTTTGATTTACCTGCTATTCTTTCATTAAAAAAAGAGCAACTAAAATTTATTGAGACGTTCATTTTATGTAGAGGGAGTATAAAAGAGGTTGAAAAAGCTCTTGGGATCTCCTATCCGACTGTTCGGAATAAGTTGGAGGAAGTTATAGGTGAGTTAAGGGAAGAAGAGGTAGACCCTGAAGTAGTTAGTAAAGTGAAAAATGTTCAAAACAATGAAGAAAAAAGAAGTGTGATTGAGCAACTAAGCTCAGGAGAGATTAGTCCAGAAGAAGCCATTAAGCTTTTAAAAAAGAAATAAAAAAAGACACTTCACATGAGAGTGAAGTGCTTGAAAAAAGTGTGTACGTTCATTTTATAAAATTTTTTTGAGATAGTCAAAAACTTCATAAGGGGTGGAGAAGGTTGAAAGAAGAAATTTCAAAAGTGTTGGAGATGGTAAAAGAGGGAAAGGTTACTAGCGAAGAAGCAACGGAGATTATAGCCGCCTTAAAAGGTGAAAGAGAAGATCCACTAACAGAAAAAAGTTCGTATTTAGAAAAAAGATTAAAGGTGATTGTTGATTCGAAAGATGGGGATAAAGTAAATGTCAACTTACCTTTAAAACTTGTGAAATCTGTTCATGGAGCTGTGGAAAATCTCCCTATTGTTCAAGAACATTTAAAAGGAGCCGACATTAATTTAATACTTGAGGCAATCGCAAATAATGTCGAAGGGCCTATCGTAGATATAAAAGGAGCAGATGGCGAAACCGTTCTAGTCGTCATCCAGTAATGTGATGAAAGTTCGTGTAGATACACCTGATGTCAAATTCCCTATTCGTATTAAGGTTCCTTATCTATTTCTGAAATTGATGACTTCAAAAGCAATTTTAAAAAGAATCTTAAAAAAGAGTGGTTATTCAGAAATGATTGATCAAATTGATTCTAAGATGATCAATGAAGTCTTTAATGTGCTGAAAGAGTATAAGGGAACCGAGCTTGTGAATGTAAGTGCAAAGGATGGAACAAAAGTAAAAATAACATTATAACCATCATTAAGCGCAAGGATCATTCGTGGAATTGCGCTTGTTTTTTGCAAATTTATCTATTTTTCGGAGGATATAAGATGAGGGAGATCTTTCAAAATAAAACGTTTGTTAAACTATTCTTTGCAATGGTTACTTCTCAGATGGGAACGATAGTCGGAAACATGGCGTTTGCCTTTTATTTACTGGATCGCTTCAGTGGCCAACCCTATTTGGCAACTTTAGCTGAACTGATGTATTCGCTACCTACCCTTGTTGTCTTTCTTTTTGTAGGTGTGTTGGCGGATAGGTTAGATCGACAAAAAATAGCAGAATATTCTGACTGGATTAGAGCAATCCTAACCCTATTTTTAATTTTCTCTTTTATAACATCGATTGTTCCGTTAATGTTTGCCATTTTATTTCTAAGAAGTGCAGTATCTAAATTTTTCTTTCCAGCAGAAGCTGGTTTAATTCAAGGGATTTTATCGAAAGAGCAGTATCAAACGGCAGCTGGATTAAATATGATGGTCCACAGTATTTTCATGCTGTTTGGAGTAGGAATGGGCGCGATAACGTATAAATTATTAGGAATTTATTGGGCATTTATCATTGATGGCTTGAGTTTTGTCGTATCAGCAATGTTGATCAAGTCATGTCAAATACATGAAGAAGCAAGGCTTCCAAACGGACATTTTAAGATAAAAGAGCTGAATATTAAACAAACGATTCACGACTTTAAAGAGGGCGGAGGCTATATTTTAAATAAGAAGCTTTTGTTGACACTAATTATGGGTTTTTTCTTATTTGGTTTCATTAATGGCGGATTTGCCATCTTGCCACTGTTTACGATGAAATATAAATTATCTCCAGAAAACTATGAGTGGTATGCATCCTTATTTGGAATCGTATTTGGTAGCGGTGTGTTTGCAGGTAGTGCACTAGCCTCTGTAATAGGTAAGAAATTTAAGCCATACATGATTATTATAATAGGCATCATCTTAATGAGTTTAACAACGGTTTCAATGGGTCTATCTACTTCTATTCCACTGTTTTTCGTATTTGTTGGTTTAACAGGTATAATTATAGGTCCTTTAAACGTTGCCCTTTCTGGGTGGCTTCCTTCGATTGTCGATCCTACCTTCATGGGAAGAGTGAACGGATGGATTGATCCGATCATGATGTTAGCTCAATCGGTATCTCTTGGCTTAATTGCTTTATTATTCCCAAAAATAATTGTAACCGTTGATTGGATATACTATGGAATCGCGTTATTAATGCTTGTTATTGGCATATTTTACGCTTTAACGTTACCGAAATTAAATGAACAAGAAGAAAAGATGACGGTAGAGAAATCCATGCCTGAGGTGCAGGTGTGAGTGAGTATATTTGTTTATGAAATTAGTTAATTTTCTATTAAAAACATCACCGCAAGACTTATGCGGAAAAATAATTCAGGTGAATTTTAATAATTAGAGGGACGAACAAGAGGGCTTGCCAACTCTTCCACGGAAAGAGAGGAGAATCCCTTACCATATATATATAATATACAAATAGTATGGGAAAAACTTTAAAAACATCGGAGTAATTTTGAGTTTTTAGTGTATAAAAAAATCAACAAGGTTTTATTTAACGTAATTGCCGAGAAGTCGCCCACTTCTAAATGAAGAGGAAGTGGGTGATGAATCGGTTCTTTTTTTGTATAATATTGTTATAGAATGTCAAGGTAGGTGAAAATCGTGACAAAGCTAAACAAGGCGTATAAATTCCGTATCTATCCTACACGTGAACAAGCTTCTCTTATTCGCAGAACCTTTGGTTGTGTGCGTTTTGTGTACAACAAAATGTTAGATGACCGTAAGAAAACCTATGAGAAATATAAGGATGATAAGGAAACCTTGAAAATGCAAAAGTTCCCGACACCTGCCCAGTACAAAAAAGAATTCGAATGGTTGAAGGAAGTTGATTCACTCGCTTTAGCGAATGCACAAATCAATCTTCAAAAAGCGTATCAAAACTTCTTTGCTAAAAAGGCTGACTTTCCTACCTTCAAAAGTCGTAAATCGAGACAATCCTATTCAACAAACGTTGTAAATGGAAATATTGAACTTATAGATGGATTGATCAAACTACCAAAACTGAAATGGATAAAAATCAAACAGCATCGCCCAATACCTGATGGACATAAGATAAAAGCGTGTACGATCTCCATGACTAAAACAGGGAAGTTTTTTGTGTCCATCTTGACTGAATATGAAAAGAAAATTGTAGAACAACCAGCTCATTTATTGATTGGTCTAGACTTTGTGATGAATGGCTTATTTGTCGATAGTGAAACAGGTAAGAAAGCCAATTACCCTCGTTTTTATCGTCAAATGGTAGAGAAGCTAGCCAAAGAAAGCCGCATATTAGCTAGACGAACAAAAGGCTCTTCTCGTTGGCATCAACAGCGCTTAAAAGTAGCGAAAATTCATGAGAAAATCGCCAACCAAAGAAAAGACTTTCTTCATAAACAGTCTTATAGACTCGCAAACCAATACGATTGCGTCATTATTGAAGACCTCAATATGAAAGGGATGTCTCAAGCATTGAAGTTTGGTAAAAGTGTAGCTGATAATGCCTGGGGGAGGTTCACATCCTATTTAGAGTACAAGTTAAAAGAACAAGGAAAGAAACTAATCAAGATTGATAAATGGTTTCCTTCTTCAAAAACGTGCTCAAATTGCGGTCAAATCAAAGAAGAATTGACGCTTTCTGACCGAGTTTTCGATTGTCATTGTGGATTCTCATCCGATCGAGATTGGAATGCCTCTATCAATATCAAAAACGAGGGTATTCGAAAGCTTACATAAAGGAAACAAGAACTCTTGGTTCACGAGGGATCGCCTAGTCCATTAGAGACCATTATGTTTATGTACCTAGGAAGCATCCACCTCTAATCGCTAGCGTAGGTGGTATGTAGTTCACTTCTCTAAAATAAAATCCTTGACAGCCTATTAAAAATAATATAAATTTAACTCATTAAACTTTATATTTTTTCTCCTAAAGGGGAGTAGCTTTTACAGCAAAGTCGTCATTACAGAGCGTTTGACTCTCGGCTTTGTTGGCAATTTAACCATTGTTAGCAAGACCTTTACCTGATGGTGAGGGTCTTTTCTGTATTTGAAACCTTTACCAATTAACTTGGTAGAGGTTTTTTATTTTGACGTTTACTAAGAGGAGAATAGATAGGGGTTTATGATAATAATAAGGAGATGAGAGATTTATGAGAAAAGTAAAAGTATCGTTAGAAGAACTAATGAAGCAAAACAAAGAAGAATTATTACAAGATAAGGAGAAGCTAGAGAAAATTGAACAACGTATAGACGAAAAGTATGTGGAAACCGGAACTAATGGGTGAGTTAGAAGTAAAATGATATTTCTTACTAATTGACTGGAAAGGACGAAGGCGAGTGTAAAAAAATCGATCTCTTTCATATGAATTTATCATAAGGAGAAACGATTTTGATTGAAAAGACATTTACGAATAATGTTTATTGTATGTACATTGATTGTTGTTGCAGACGCTTTTTATATGTCCGTCATAAGTGAGGAAAAGAAAAATCCACCTCGATTTCAGAATAGTATTGTTACGGTCGTTCAGAGTTACTCTGTGAGTGGATGGAGGTTTTGAAGGAAATAGAAAGGGAAAACTAATACGTTAAGAGGTTGTTCAAAAAGTCCTAAAAAATGTCGGTTGAATAACTTTGTTGGTTTGCTTTTCCGCTCCTCATGTACCAAGAACGTACACTGTGAGTGCTCAAAGCTACACCGCCTCGTTCTTGTCTAGCTTCAACCCTTACACCCTCGAGGTCATAAGTCAGTGAGAACAAAAGATAAAGAACATCTTTCTTTTCTCCCCGCCTTATGCTCGCCCTAGCGTGAACAAAGGGTTTCAGCTTTTCTATTCAGCGTCCTTTTTTCCCTACTTTTTGAACACGCACGTTTAAAGTCTTTTTCAAAATAACAAGAATGAATGGCAGAGGATATCCTTAAATGACGAAGGATATCCTTTAAAAAACGATTAAGAGTTAATCGCTTTTTGCACTCTATTAAATAGAATATTGTTTTCTCTATGAATATGTTGAAAAAGATCATCTTCTAGTGCTTCTAATCTTCGATATACCAATCGATAAGTTCCGCATGCTCCTTCTGGTGGTGTGTAGTCAGAAGTTACTTCTCTTAATTGTTTAAGGATTGAACCTGCATGTTCATGTTCTTCTTCTAATTTATCAAGTACCTCCATAAGTTTTGCTCTATTTTCATCTGAAGGATTTTCTTCATATTGAAGGAGAAGAGGAAAATCTGTCTTTTCTTCTTTTACGATATGATCTAGTAATTCTGCTTTTAACTCAAAAAATAAGTCATGCATAGCTGTAAGGTGAGGTTGCTGTGGTCCATGGACGCGATTGACTTTTGTGATATATGGACTTAGTTGTGGAAGCTCTTCCCTTAAGTATTCATGATGCTTCTGAATAATTAAATCTATTATTTCAGAAGAAGGGGCACTGTTCCAATCGAATGATTGATCATCTTGTTTTAAATGATTCTCATAGCTAGCGTTCAATTTTTCAAGAACTTCGTTTTTATCTAATCCTCTTTCTTGGATGGCTTCAATAATAGGGCGGTTACCACCGCAACAAAAATCTATTCTATAGGATTTCAATAAATCACTTGCTTTAGGGAATGTTTTGACTATATCGGCAACTATGGTAGATTCGGAAAAAGTTTGGCTCATCATAATTCCTCCTAGTTAATTTCTCTCATTCATTAATACTGTATCAAATTTAAATACACTTACTTGTGAAAAAAGTCACATGTTATTGTTACTCGAAAAGGCTTTTATAATCTTTTCAATCATCTTTTTACACAAAATTTGATTCCAGAAGGGAATAGTAAGAGTTTTACGTTTGTTTCAGGCTAATCCGCCTTCGAAAGCCTTTGTATTTTTTTAGAGTTATTCAATTGGTTTTGTTTTCTTTATTCCTTAAGCTTTTTGGTATATAAACACATGCAGGTTCGCTTTCAAGGTAATCGCCTGTAAGAGCATAGGCACGTGAGCGTGAACCACCACAAACAAATCTAAACTCACACTCTCCACACTTGCCTTTAAGTAAATTAGGGTCTCTTAATTGTTTGAAAATAGGAGATTCTCGATAGATAGTATGTAGCGGAGTTTTTCTTATATTCCCTGTTTTTATAGGTAGAAGGCCACTTGGATATACATCACCTATATGAGAAATAAAAACAAATCCATTTCCATCATTAACGCCTTTTGGAGCACGCCCAAGTCCATCAATACTACCTGTTGCTCCTTCTTTTAAAGCATCTAAATAGCGAATGGTTTGATTTTGCTGTTTTTCTTTTAATTTTTCAGAAATAACGACTCTTCTATAATGTTGAGCGGCTGTTGTTTTAATATCAAAAGGAACCCTCTTACTGACTTCATATAGCCATCTGAATACTTTTTCATGCTCTACAGCGGAAATCATATCTGACTCTTTTCCTCTTCCAGTAGGAACAAGGAAAAATACACTCCACAACACACAGTTTAACTTTTCGACTAGTTTAACCATTTCCTCGAGTTGATCCAAATTGTAGCGTGAGACAACAGTATTAATTTGTAGTGGTAACTCAAGGTCATGAATATGCTGAATGCTTTGCATCGTTAAATCAAATGAGCCTGAAGTTCCACGAAAATGGTCATGGATGGAGGCGGTTGGTCCGTCAAGGCTAAATGCCCAACGGGATAATCCAATTTTTTTTGCTTTTTCAATGGCTTCCTTTGTGACATTGGGAGTAGCACTAGGCGTCATAGAAACACGTATCCCCTTTTTAATGGCATAAGATGCGATTTCAAAAACATCTGGGCGCATTAATGGATCACCACCAGTAAAAACAAGAAGAGGATTGTCCATTTCATAGATAGAATCAATTAATTTCTTACCTTCCTCAAAGGTTAGTTCTAAAGGATGTCTATGATATTGTGCTTCTGCTCGGCAATGAAGGCAATGTAACTCACAAGCACGCGTGAGCTCCCAAATCACGATGAAAGGGTTTTTATTGTAGTCTCGATTGAACATCTTGATCAGTCCTTGTAAATGACGTTAAAAAATGAACATCTCAAGAAAAAGGAGAGATGTAATCTGTAATAAGATTACCTGATTATGATAATTAGGTGTGTGAATTACATCACATAATATCACAGGTTGTTTTTTTATACTAAATGTAATGATGATAGAAAGATGGTGAATTCAATGAAACCTTTTATTCCTAAACAGCACGGTGCATGGGCAATGTTAATTGTTCCGTTTGTACTAGGAATGGCATTGAGCTCTTTTACATGGGTACATGTTCCACTTTTTTTAGGTTGGCTTTTCTTGTATTTGGCTAGCTATCCTTTGCTCATGTTGACAAAGGGAAAGAAAAAAGAGTTTTATAGGAAATGGGCGATCACTTATGGAGCACTCGCTCTTCTTTTTCTAATTATAGTTGTCATTTTTAATTGGAAAATGATTTTTTTTTGGTTTTGCTATGATTCCTTTCTTCCTTATTAATACTTATTTTTCGAAAAAGAAAAAAGATCGAGCCTTTATAAATGATATAGTAGCCATTCTTGTATTTTGTATGGGAGGGTTGGCTAGTCATTATTTAGGAACGGGTTCTTTTAATACAGATTCATACCTTGTTATCCTTTTTCCATTTTTATTTTTTTTAGGCAGTACGTTTTTTGTTAAGTCGATGATTCGAGAAAAAAACAATAAGCAATTTAAAGGGTATTCTTGGGGGTATCATATCGGCCTTGTTATCATTTTGTTGATATTTGTTCCGAGCTATTTAGTTGTGATTCCATTTATTCCAAGTGTATTTCGGGCAGTCTTTTTATATGGAAAAAAACTATCGGTTATTCAAATAGGCGTTAGTGAAATTTTTAATTCTGTTTTCGTTCTTATCACATTGATTATGGTTTTATGAGAAACGGTCTGTCCAGAAAGTCCATGTTCATAGTGAATGTTAGCAAATTAAAAACCCAAAAATGTCGATATAACAGCATTTTTGGGTTTTATTTTGGCTCTTCGCCATTTAGAATTTTTAAAGGCAGACAAGGGAATGAGTTCAATTGATTGCTCAGTATTTTCCACCTGTTACAAGTTGAAAAACAAGCTCTGTAAGGAAGAATACACCGCTTTATTAATTGAGTTAATTTCAGATGTTTAGAGCTAAGCACTTTTTTTACAGTGTAATTAGCGAAGAAGCTTTATTTTTATGAAGGTTTTTTCTAAAAAGTTACTTTTCAGACAAAACCTTTCTTACCCTTTCTGTGAGTGAACCCGCTCATTGATCACCTGTGCTAATTGATTATAATGATCAAACAATATTGATCCTTCCTGATAGATTGCCGTTGTTGCACGATTATTAGAAGCTTCCTCAATAGGTAACTTCGCAATTACAACAGATTGTAAGGATTTTGCGACTTCCTCGCTTCCACCTTCACCAAACAAGTAATATTTTTGATCACTGTCTTTTGGTTGAAAATAGGACATATTTTCAATAACACCAACTATTTCATGTTTAGATTTAATCGCCATAACGCCGGCCCTTTCTGCAACAAACGAGGCGGTTTGATGAGGGGTAGTGACAATTAGTTCCTTACTTTCAGGAATATAATGGTGCAGATCAAGTGCCACATCTCCTGTTCCAGGCGGCATATCAAGGATACAGTAATCTAATTCTCCCCACATGACATCTTTGGAAAAATGCTCGACCATTTTTCCAAGCATCGGTCCTCTCCAGACAACAGGTTCATTATTTTTGATAAGAAACCCCATGCTTATCACTTTTACCCCATGAGATTCAATGGGAATGATTTTTCCATTAATCGTTTTTAAACGATTCTCGATATCTAATATTTTAGGGATGCTAAATCCATATATATCTAAGTCGATTAAAGCAACTTGTTTACCTTGTCTAGCAAGAGCGATCGCTAGGTTAGCGGCAACTGTTGACTTTCCGACTCCACCTTTTCCACTTGTAACCGCAATGATTGTTCCTGTAAGCATTTTTGCACCTCCTTCTTCTAATTGATCCCAAGAGTGTTAAAAACATGTGATTTACTTCACAGGGTAGTGAAATGTCTACACTTAAAATAAAACTAAATGAATATGAAAATCTAAATTGAAACTATCAAACAATGAGTCGGTAAGGTGTTAAAAATATCACAGGAGGTGCTTACTATATGAAGCTATTTGACCAATCTTTTTATTCAAAAACGAGTAAAATTGCATTTTTTGTCGTCCTGTTTTTGTTATTTACAGTGTGGATAAGTACAGAAAGGTTTCTCCAGTTTGATTTTGCCTTAATGGGATATTTTATCTCGTCTATAATTTTTGCTATTGGCTTAACCATTAGAATGAGTGCTTGGCTAGTTAGACCAGCGACACAACAAGTAATCAAAAGGAGTATGGGAAATTTAAAGAACAGGGAGCGTAAGAAAAGAAATATCCGGTCTATACTTAAAACCGCATTCGATAATATCATTCTCCAAAAATTCATATTTAAAAGAGGGGTTTACCGTGGTGTACAGCATATCTTAATTGCTTGGGGGTGTATTGGTTCATTTATTATCACGTTTGGATTAACGTTTGGTTGGATGCGTTTTGATATGGTTAATTCACAAACATATGCACTTGTCTTATTTGGTTTTAAAACCTTCCAAATGAATGCAGACGGTTTATTTGCAGAATTAGTCTACAACGGTTTGAATATAACAGCAATCATGGTATTAATCGGTGTTTGTATGGCTCTAGCTAGAAGAATTAAAAACGAGGATGTGAAAGTAACACAACGGGCAGAATTTGATTTGTTTCCACTTTATTTATTGTTATCTGTTACAGTTACAGGCCTTTTATTAACGGTATCGTATGCATTGCTAGATGGCTATATGCATCACTACTTAACCCTCATTCATCAAGTGACAGTGGTAATCTTATTAATTTATTTCCCTTTTGGGAAGTTGTTCCATTTTCCAGTGAGACCTTTAGCTACAGCAGTTCCTTTGAACTATCAAGAAGAGTGGAAAATTGATACGAAGCCTTGTAAACGTTGCAATACACCGTATAGCTCAGATGACCAAGTTTTAGATGTTCAAGCAATTTTAAAAGAACAAAAGATTGATCTGCAACTTTCAGATGGCAGTTTCTTATCGGACTATTGTCCAAGTTGTCGGAGGCGGATTCGGGTATTAAAGCAGCTTAACATGGAGGATGGTAGTGAGGAGAAATTAAACCCAATCTCAACCATGAATGGAATCCACCTATCAGGGTTTAGTGCAGAAAGAAGGGATGAATATTATGATTTCTCAGATGAAGTTAAAGAGCAAATAGATAAATATAAACAGGTGGGGGGAGAAAAACAATGAGTGAATTTATGACCAAACCAGGAGTGAAAAACCTTCATAAACCAGGGGAAAAACTAATTACAACTCATTGCTGTTATTGCGGTATGCAGTGCGGTATGCATATTCGAGTCAATGAAAAGTCTGGAAAAGTGGTAGGGGTTGAACCACGATATGATTGGCCTGTAACAATGGGAAAAATGTGTCCGAAAGGAGTGACGGCTTATCAAACCATTGACCATAAGGACCGAATAACGAAACCACTAATTAAGAAAAATGGGGAATTCGTTGAATCTACGTGGGAGGAAGCATTAACTCTTATTGAGAAAAACTTCAAACGACTTCAAAAAGAACATGGAAAAGATTCTCTATCTGTTTTTGGAGGCGTGTCGATGACGAATGAGAAGTGTTATCTTGTTGGGAAATATGCACGAGTAGCACTTGGGACACGTTTTATTGATTACAACGGTCGCTTTTGTATGAGCTCTGCTGCCGGTGGATTTATTCAAACGTTAGGTTTGGACAGGGGGATCTACCCTAAGCTGGCCAGAATTAGAACATACAGATTGCTTTTTTATAGCAGGTTCCAATACGGCCGAATGCCATCCTACCTCCATTCAGTGGTTATGGAAGGCAAAAGATAAAGGGGCAAAAATGATTGTTGTAGACCCGAGAGAAACACCTACGGCAAGAGTGGCAGATGTTCATCTTGATATTAAACCTGGGTCTGATTCAGCTTTAGCAAATGGAATGTTGCATCTTCTTATTAAAGAAGGATATGTAGACTACGATTATGTATTAAATCGTTGTAACAATTTTGAAGAACTGAAAGAAACAGTAGAACCTTTTACACCTGAATACACGGCTTCCATTACAGGAGTAAGGCCTGAAAAAATTATTAAGGCCGCCCATATATATGGTATGTCGAAAAAGTCAGTGGTTATGTTCGCTAGAGGGGTTGAGCAACAATCTAAAGGTGTAGTGAATGTAAGACTTTATACAAGTATGGCGTTATTGAGAGGTCAAATTGGGAAGTACGCTTCTGGAGTGGCAACGTTCACTGGACAAGGGAATGGTCAAGGGGGGCGTGAACACGGACAGAAATCGGACTTACTTCCTGGTTATCGAAAGTTGACCGATCCGGAGGCAGTAAACTATATATCTAAAGTTTGGGGAATTGACCCAAGTGAAATGCCGAAGCCAGGTGTGTCTGCTTATGAGATGTTTGCTGAAATTCAAAAAGGCACAATTAGAGGTATGCATGTTATTTGTAGTAACCCTGCTGTTTCAGCTCCAAATTTAGAGTACATATGGTCAGGGTTTAAAAAATTAGATTTCTTAGTTGTTAGTGACTTTTTCTTATCGGAAACTGCCCAATTTGCTGATGTCGTTCTTCCTGCTACAAGCTGGGCAGAAGATGAAGGAACAACCACTAATTTAGAAGGACGTGTTATACGCATACGTAAGGTAAGTGAGCCGATAGGGGAAAGTAAGACAGATTGGGAAATTATGAGTTTAATAGCTGAAAGAATGGGGAAAGGGAAGCATTTCCCTTATAAAAATGCTGGCGAGATCTTTGAGGAATTTCGGATCGCTTCAAAAGGTGGAAAAGCGGACTATTCTGGTATTACGTGGGAGCGTATTGAAAAAGAAGATGGGGTGTTTTGGCCGTGTCCAAGTGAAAATCACCCAGGAACGCCGACCATGTTCAAAGACTCTTTTGCCACACCAGATGGAAAGGCGAATCTTGCTGCTGTGGAATGGAAAGATGCTGGAGAACCTCCAACAAAAGAATATCCATTGTTTTTAACGACAGGGCGAGTTGTGTTTCATTATTTATCGGGAAATCAAACAAGACGAATCGATTTTCTAATGGAACAATATCCTGAGCCAGTGGCAGAGATCCATCCTGTATTAGCTAATGAATATCGTCTTGGAGATGGAGATCTTGTCAAACTTATAACGCCAAGATCGAATATGACCGTTAAAACGAAAATCACCAAAGCGATCAGAAAAGATACTGTTTTTGTACCATACCATTGGGGAAAAGAGCTGGCTGTAAATCAACTAACGAGTGATTGTTTAGATCCTACTTCAAGGATGCCCGAGTTTAAAGTTTGTTCCTTGAAGATGGAAAAAGTATAGTAACTTTTTTTAGAAAGCAACTTTGAGGTGGTTAAATAAATTCAGAAAGGAGTAAGGGTCATGAATAAAATCATGTATTTAGAGTTTGAACGTTGTATAGGATGTCGTGCTTGCCAAGCTGCTTGTAGGGAATGTGGTGACCATGATGCAAAAGAACGTAATTATGTGGAATATGTCGATTTTACTGAAAGTCGTCAAACGTATCCAATGTTATGTATGCAATGTAAAGACCCGGCATGTGCTAGAGTTTGTCCTGCTAATGCGATTCAAATAACAGATGATGGCGTTGTATTATCAGCAATGGAGGAAAAATGTATCGGCTGTCGTAATTGTACGTTTGGCTGTCCATTCGGTATTCCTAAGTTCGACTTTGAAGAAAACAAAATGTATAAGTGTGATATGTGTTATGACCGTTCAAAACACGATATTGCGCCTATGTGTGCGTCCGTTTGTCCAAGTGATGCGATTCGTTTTATCGATTTTGATGAAATGCAACAACTTCGAAGAAGAAGAACACAAATGAACTTAGTAGAGGGGAAGAAACCGCAAGAAGGTAATAAATGGGATTATGTTCCTGAATTCTTTGGTGTTTACACAGATTAAGTCGAAAGGATGAAAAATCATGACAAAGGAGAATCAATCGAATAAAAAAAAAATCTGATGAGAATATGATCAATCTTATCGATAATTTAAGTAGAGCTGATGATTTAAAGTTTAACCGCCGCAGCTTTTTGAAATCAGCTGTAGGAGCATCTGTCACTCTTGGATTAGCTACTCTTCCATTTTCGACATTAGCCTTCCAGATAAAGGGAGAGAAGGGTGATCGAACATTTATATGTAAATTGGCAGAAGTTAAGAAAAACAGTAGTGTGAATTTTAACTACCCTGATGAAAGTGAACCAGCAATTTTAATTCATACAAAAGACGGTGAATTAAAAGCCTATAATAGTAAGTGTACCCATTTACAATGTCCAGTATTTTATGAAAAGGAAGAAGAAACGTTAGTATGTCCTTGCCATAAAGGGTATTTTAATTTATCAAGTGGTCAACCTATGGCAGGGCCACCTCAACGGGAGTTACCTTTAATTGAGCTGGAAGTTCAAGATGGGAACGTCTACGCAATTGGAAGGAAAGTTCGCCATGGATAAGAAAATATATTGGATACTCATTTTTATTTCATTAGCGGTTAATGTCGTTATGCTACAGTGGACAGTTGAATCATATTATGGTGAAGAATATACACAAGTGTGGATTTTTTCAGCAATCGGAGTTGCAACATCTATTGTTAGTTTTGTTACCTATTTATTTTGGAGAAAACAAGAGTATTAAAGTGATAGAGGTTGTTCAAAAAGTCCTACGATGTGTTGGATGGCCTAGCATCATCGTTAGCCACGTCCTGTAGCTAACGATGATGCTAGCACTTCCTGTTCGTCGACTTATGAATGTGGTGGAACGTCAACTAAGAACAGTCACGTCCTATGAATAACGTTGACGCTAGCACATCGTGTGCGTCGGAGTTGCTGGGCAATGGAGCTAGACAAAAATAAAAGAACCATCCGAATAAGGACAGATTTTTATACTCCCTCATAAGAGTAACGAGTGTTTTTTGAACATTACCATTCATTCGTTGGGACAACCTTCAAATTTACCCCTGTATAGGTTCTTTCTCCTAACATTTCAACGATGGTACAGGAGATAATTGAAGGTGAGTGATCATGAAATACATAATCGACGAGTAAACCGCTTCCTAAGTCCTTATCATTATCTTTAATGATGACTTTTTTTCCTTCCAAACTATTAAGGCTAGCTTTTTTAAGAAAGATATACCACTCATCCCAATTAGTCAAAATATAGGCTCCTTCCCCCTTTTGAAGGTAACCGAGTAAACTATTAGAATCATCATAAAAGGCATCCATTAACTTTACTAATTGGATTATTATATTGTGAATCATTTCGTATTCTTCTAATTGAAGGGAAGGAGAAAAAGTTAAAAGGAGCTCTCGACCTAGTGTGATTTTACATGTGATCAGTTGTTTGCGTGAATGAAAATAAACATAATTATTTTGTTTTTTTATAAATTGATTTTCTTTAAGTACTGATTCTATTAATGATACGTTCTTGGGTTTAAGTTGAACTGAAAGCATTACTATCCCACCTCTTTATTGTGTTAACATCATCACAACCTGTGTTTTAAATTGATTTTATTATAAGGATAATGTCACCCCTAGATTGTGATGTTTTTTACAGGGGATGTTTAAATATTGATGGTAAGAAAGCTATTTTTCGTTGTTTCAAACCGATTCTTAAACATAGCACATTCTTTTGGAGAGAGGAAGATCCTTGTTGCATGATCGTTATTCAAGACAAGCGTTATTTAAACCTATTGGAACTAAAGGACAAAACAAATTGAAGGAAAAGCATGTTGTTATTGTTGGCGCTGGAGCATTAGGAACTGCTAGTGCAGAAACCCTTGTAAGAGCTGGAGTAGGTCGTATTTCTATAATTGATCGTGATTATGTAGAGTGGAGCAATCTTCAAAGGCAGCAACTATATACAGAAGAAGATGTGAAATTACAATTACCTAAGGCAGTAGCAGCTGAAAATAAATTGCATTTAATCAATTCAGATGTAGTAGTTAAGGGGTATGTTATGGATGCAAATCCTAGAACCTTAGTACCATTTATTGAAAAGGCGGATATCATTATGGATGCAACGGATAATCTCGAAACTAGATTAGTAATCAATGATCTATCCCTTTTAAAAAATAAACCTTGGATTTATGGTTCTTGTGTAGGAAGTACAGGAATGACTTACTCGGTTATCCCTTATAAAACCCCTTGCTTGCGTTGTTTGTTAAAAGTTACTCCCATGCAGGGAGCTACTTGTGATACGGCAGGAATTATCCCGACTACTGTTCAGCTTGTCTCAGCTTATCAAGCAACCGAGGTTCTGAAATATTTAGTGGAGGATCATAAACATATGAATAAATCGCTACAAATATTCGATATGTGGAACAATCAAAACTATAGTATGATAGTAGACAAAGCAAAAAGGAATGATTGTCCAACATGTGGTCAAAACCCTTCTTTTCCTGCATTGAAGGATGAAAATCAAACGAAAGTGGCTGTTCTATGTGGAAGAGATACTGTGCAAATAAGGATGTTTAAAAAGATTGATTTAGACCAATTGGAGATACAGTTATTACATTATTCTTTCATTCGTAACCCTTATCTTTTAAGTGTGAATGTGGAAGAATATCGAATAGTCTTTTTTTATGATGGGCGGGCACTTGTTCATGGAACGAAGGACATAAATCAAGCAAAGAAAATTTTTGATCGTATCGTTGGATAGGAAGGAGAGTGTTGAAAAATGGTAGAAAGACGCCAACCAATATCAGTAGTAGAAGCAACTCAAAGGGTCATGGCATTTAAAAAAGTAGGTTGTGTTGAGACAATTTCATTAAATGAAGCTCATCATCGATTTTTAGGTGAAGATATAGTAGCAGATCATGATATTCCTTCCTTTGATCGTTCCCCTTATGATGGATATGCCATCTATGCGAAGGATACTTTCAATACTTCTAAGCAACGTCCTGTCCAACTTGAAGTAGTAGGTCATATCGGAGCTGGAGAGGTTTTTGAAGGAACGTTAAAAAGTGGACAAGCCGTTCGAATAATGACTGGAGCACAAATCCCTACTGGTAGTGATGCAGTTGTCATGCTCGAACTAGTAACGACCGAACAAGAAGGAAAAAGGATTAATGTGAAACGTCCTTTTCATTCTGGTGATAATATTTCTTTTAAAGGAGAAGAGACAAAAGCAGGGACGGTGCTTCTAAGGAAGGGAACACAAATGAACCCAGGAACAATCGCTGTACTTGCCACGTTTGGTTATGCAAATGTTCAAGTGTACAAAAAACCAAAGGTTGGTGTCATTGCCACGGGTAGCGAGCTTTTAGACGTTGAGGAAGACTTACAGCCTGGGAAAATAAGAAATAGTAATGCCTTTATGATCATGTCTCAAATAGAGAGAGCTGGAGGTTATGGCCATTATTTTGGGAAGTTTGAAGACAATTTTGATGTTTGTTATCAAAAAGTTTTAAGTGCACTAGATCAAGTAGATATGCTGATTACGACAGGTGGTGTGTCCGTCGGAGACTATGACTATTTACCTAATATTTTTGAAAAACTAAATGCGAATGTATTATTTAATAAGGTAGGAATGCGTCCAGGAAGTGTAACAACAGTTGCTGAAAAGAATGGGAAGCTTCTATTTGGATTATCTGGGAATCCTTCAGCGTGCTATGTAGGATTTGAGTTGTTTGTCAGGCCGATTGTTCGTCATTTTTTAGGCTCAGAACAAGTGTATTTAAAGGAAGTCGACGCTATTTTAGGTTGTGATTTCAAAAAAGCGAATCCATTCACTCGGTTTGTAAGAGGAAAGCTAGATTTTGACCGTGGAGGAATCGTCGTTTATCCATGTGGGCTCGATAAATCTAGTGTTGTATCTTCACTAGCTGAAGCTACGGTGTTGATTCAGCTACCAGGAGGCACAAGAGGGTATAGAGAAGGCATGAGTGTTAAGGTTCATTTGCTAGAGGACCAAGAAGGGCAATCTCATTTTGTTCAAGAAAGAAAGTTAGATAGAGTGAAAAGGTACGAAATAATTGATGGACCTATTGATACAGGTGAAGTGATTAAAAAGGTTGTTTGTAATGAGGCGGGAGCTATTACTACGTTTATCGGTACGGTTAGAGAATGGACAAAAGGGAAACGAACTTTATATTTAGAATACCAAGCTTACATTTCTATGGCTGAAAAAAAATTAAAGCAAATCGGAGATGAAGTTGAATCTAGGTGGCCAGGTGTGAAAGTGGCAATCACTCATCGTATTGGTCGTTTAGAAATATCGGATATTGCCGTTGTTATAGCTGTCTCTTCACCTCATCGAAAAGTAGCCTATGAAGCAAATCAATTTATAATAGAAAGAATAAAAGAAATCGTACCAATCTGGAAGAAGGAACATTGGGAGAATGGAGAGCTGTGGATTGGTGATCAACTAGAGATAACGCCATTAGTAGTGGAAGGTGAGGAAAAAAGATGATAAAGGTATTGTTGTTTGCTCATTTACAAGAACAAATTGGATCTTCTCACATAACAATTAAAGAAAGTTTTAGCAATGTGAAAGAAATAAAAGAGTATTTGATTAATAAGTATAACCTACCTCATTTAAATGGAGTAATGGTGGCTAAAAATGAGGAGTATGCTTTTGATGATACGAAGGTGAATAGTGGCGATGTGATTGCTTTTATTCCACCTGTTAGTGGCGGGTAACACCCTGGGGGTGAGCAGATGAAGTATAAGTGGCTGAAATTGTTTGTAATGGGTATATCTTTTGCATTTATACTAGTCGGTTGTCGTTCGAATGATGGAAAAACAGTGATCACTGTTGCAGCAGCTACTAGTTTAGTAGATAGTTTAGAGGAGATTGAGATAGAGTTTGAAAAAGAACATCCTGAAATCGATATTCTCTGTCATTATGCTTCTACTGGTTCCTTACGTAAACAAATCGAACAAGGTGCACCAATTGATGTTTTCTTATCAGCTTCAGAAACGGATTATCAGCTTTTAGTGGAACAAGGGTTGCTTGAAGAAGGAGAGCTGTTACTTCATAATTCATTAGTCGTTGTGGCAGGAGAGGAATCATCTATTCGATCTTTAAATGAATTTGCTAAAAGTGATGGAAAGATTGCGATTGGGAACCCCAGTTTTGTACCAGTTGGTGTGTATGGTGAAAGAGCGCTCATTAACTTAAAGTTATTGGAAGATTTTCAGGAACGACTGGTTTATGGTAAAGATGTCAAGCATGTAAAGACACTCGTTGAGCAAGGAGCAAGTGAAGTGGCCATTGTCTATGCCAGTGAGGTGAAGGAATCAGATCATCTGCAAGTAATAGAGGAGCTTCCAAGTAGCTTATATCCTCCTATAAACTATTATACAGCAATAGTAGTAGACAATAAGAAAAATGATGAGGCGAATACCTTTATGCAGTTTCTTTTAGAAAAACAAGCCCAAACATTATTTGCGGAAAACGGATTTATAATAAAAGAGAAAGAGTGAGGAGAAGACATCTATGATAAATGACTTCTGGTATCCGGTTCAATTTTCACTTATCGTGGCCATTTTAGCTACAGTCATCACTTTTTTCCTAGCCATATGGGTTTCTTATACGATCATTTCGAAGAAATTAAAGGGAGAGAATATAATAGAGTCATTTATTATGCTCCCTTTAGTTCTTCCTCCTTCTGTTCTTGGGTTTATATTATTAAATGTCTTCGGAATCCATAGCCCTTTTGGGAAAATCACAATGTTCCTTTTTAATGAAACTATATTATTTTCAAAGTATGCGGCTGTGATTGCAGCTACTATTGTGGCCTTTCCTTTGATGTATCAAGCGGCTAAGACTGGGTTTAAAAATGTGGAAGGTGAGATTGAAGAAGCAGCAAAAATAGATGGTGCTACGAATGGAAAGGTTTTTTTATATGTGACTTTGCCATTAGCCTCAAAAACCTTGATGATGGGGGTCATTTTAAGTTTTACGAGAGCGTTAGGGGAGTTTGGAGCGACTTTAATGTTTGCTGGAAATATTCGTGGGAAAACAGAAACCCTTTCAACTGCGATCTATGTTGCAATCGAGTCTGGTGAAACCTTAAGAGCATGGCAATATGCGAGTATTAGTATAAGTTTGTCGTTATTATTTCTTGTGATGATCAAGAGATTAGAAGATAGATATTAGAGGAGAAAGAGAAGCGAATTCCCTTTCTCGATGTAGATTATTGCCTTTTAAAGTCTCCGTTGACCCCTCCTGATTTTTCTAAAAGACTCGTTTCACCAATAATCATCCCTTTATCAACTGCTTTACACATATCATAAACCGTAAGTGCAGTAACTGACGCAACTGTTAATGCTTCCATTTCCACACCTGTATTTCCTTTCGTTTTCACTTCAACTGTTATATGAAGTTGGAACTGTGACTCATTCTTTTCTTCCCAGTTAAACTCGATATTTACACCATTAATAGCAATTAGATGACACATCGGAATAATTGAAGACGTTTGTTTTGCAGCCATAACCCCAGCAACTTGAGCAACGGCTAATACATCTCCTTTATGTAGTTCTAGATTGATGATTTGTTCATAAATTTCTTTATTCACAAAAATACTAGAGTGAGCTTTGGCCAAACGAACCGTTTCTTGTTTATTTGATATATCGACCATTTTTGCTCGACCTTGTTGGTTGAAATGGGTAAAATTTGTCATATTATCACCTTCTCGTGTTTAGTAGTCTCCCTTGATTATAGGAGGATTATCAATATTCACCTGTGATATTTTTAATACGTTAACAGATTGAGTTGAAAAATAAATGAAATGAAGGAGGCGTTATTGTTGATTATACTTCAAGTTGTAGGTTATAAAAATAGCGGCAAAACAAGACTCTCTTCTTATTTTATACGAGAGGGCACAGCGGAGGGATTTAAGGTAGGTTCGATCAAACATCATGCCCATGGTACTCCAGATATAATAGAAGAAACGGATAGTGCAAAGCATATGAAATCAGGCGCTGAAATTGCAGGTGTTTATGGAGGGGGTAGGTTAGATTTATCCATTATGAACGAGGAATTTTCTATAGCTAGGCTTGCTGAATGTTACGAGAAGATGGGAATCAATCTATTAATTATTGAAGGATTTAAACAAGAATCCTATCCGAAGGTTGTTCTATTACGTGAAGATAATGATCTTCAAATACTTCAAGATGTAAAAAATGTTGTTGCAGTTGTTTGTAACAATGGCTGCGATACCATTACAAATGCTCAATGGCCTTCTTTTCAAAGCAGCGATCTGAAAAATATTTCTCTATGGTATGCAACGTTTTTAAAAAGTCCCCCTTCTGTAAAATAGAAAGAGGACTTCGAATTTTTCAACACGTACTAACATTTAATTTCAGCATTTTTACGAGAATAGTACCACCAACAAATGATTAAGCTTATGAAATAATAACCTAAGAAGAGGTAAAGTGCAAAGTCTGCTGAACCAGTCGATTCAACGGACCATCCAAAAATTTTAGGGATTAAGAAAGCCCCATAAGCAGCAATAGCTGCAATGAATCCTAATATCGGAGCAGCTAGGCGTGCTTTTTCTCCTGTGAAAATAAATGGTACCATTCGGAATGTAGATCCATTGGCTATACCTGTTGCAAAAAAGAGAATAAGGAATGAGATTAAAAAGCCGATATAGCTGTCAATATTTAAAAAGTAGATAACACTACCAGTAGCGGCTAACATAAGGATTGTATCCCAGAAAGTCACGAGTGCACCGCTTCCGAGTTTATCAGAAATCCAACCACCAACAGGTCTAAATGCGGCTCCAAGTAATGGACCTAAAAATGCTAAACCTGCAGCACCTGTTTCGGGAAATTCACTTTTAATTAAAAGTGGAAAGGCTGCCGAATAACCGATAAAAGAACCAAAACACATGGTGTATAACCAGGCCATGATCCAAGTATGTTTCTCTTTAAACATATCCGCTTGCTCTTTAAATGATTGTCTTGTATTTGGTAGGTTATCCATACCAAAGAATGCAAGAATGGTCATGATAATAATTGGGAGTACCCACACAAACGCTGCATTTTGAATGAAAATTTCACTACCATCTGGTAATGTTTGAGAACCACCAAAGATCATTCCTAACCAAGGAACGAAAATGATAGCAGGTGTAACAAGCTGGACAACACTGACCCCTAGGTTTCCTAAACCTGCATTAATACCATTGGCTGTTCCTTTCTCTTTAGTAGGAAAGAAAGGGCTAATATTAGCCATAGAAGAAGAGAAATTACCTCCACCTAATCCACATAATGCAGCGAGGATCGCCAACGTTGCAAAAGAAGTATCTGGATTTTGAACGGCAAATCCAATTCCTATTGCTGGAATTAATAGAACGCCCGTACTAATGACGGTCCAGTTCCGACCTCCTATTACTCCAGGCATGAATGTAAAAAATATGCGGAGCGTTGCCCCAACTAAACCAGGTAATGCCGCAAGTGTGAATAGTTGATTTTGTGTCAAATTGAACCCTACATCGTTTAGGCGTACGGCTGTAACAGACCAAATTTGCCATACAATAAATGCTAACATAAGTGCAAAAACTGAAATCCAAAGGTTTCTTCTAGCGTGTTTCTTCCCCTCTGTTTCCCAAAAATGTGTATCTTCAGGATTCCATTCATTAATTCTAGCCATAATAAATCCTCCTATCTCCCATAATGAAGAATTTTATATCTCATGCTTGCCCAATAAGTAAGTCTTGTTAGGACGTTTTCAACAAAAACAAGATAGATTAATAGAGATAAACCGTTGATGTTCAACCTTGAAAACGCTTAATTACTATTGAGCATTCACTTATAGACATATCCTATCAGAGGGAAAAATAGGGGGGTTGTGAAGAACATCACAGGTATGGTATTGGCATGAGAAAGGAGAAATACAGTAGGGATTTATTAACATATTAAAGAAAATAATAACAATTAAATGCTTCTTCGCTACTTACAGTGTAAAGAAAGTGCTTAGCTCTAAACATCTGAATTTAACTCATTTATGAAAGGGGTGTATTCTTTCTTAAAGAACTTGTCTTTCAACTTGTAACAGGTGGAGAATACTGAGCAAGCAATTGAACTCATTCCCTTGTCCGCCTTTGAAGGATCCTAAATGACGAAGACCCAATTAAATATAAAAATGGACAAAACAATGAAGCTAGTTATTTTGGGAATTTACTTGTTAACCGATGTAATTATAATTAAAGGAAAAAATACAAAACTCTTTATTATAAAGGTTAATCAATATTACAAACCTCAATAGGGCACTGGTCACAGCCAATAAATGAACGGAAAAATTCTAAATCATGAATGAGGATTTTACCATCCTCTTGTATACTTATTACCTTTTTCTTTCTTAAGTCACTTAACATACGATTGATACTTTCTCTTGTAGCTGAGCAAAACTTTGCTAACTCATTGTTGGTTAGGTGTAAGTCAATGAGTACTCCCTCTTTTGTTTTTATTCCATAGCTGTTAGATAGACGAATCAAAGTGGAGTATAGAGCCCCTTTTTTTCCGTTAATAACTAAATCAGCAATTTTTGTCTGTAATCTTCTTACGTGTATACTAAACCATCTCATGAATTCGAATGTAAGTTCAGGGTTTTTTAACAGTTTTTGTTCAAGAACATCTACTTTAACAGCCATCACTTCTGAGTCAGTAAGAGATAAGGCGCTAAGCATATATTTTGGTTGATAGGCATATAAAATTAATTCACCAATAATGTCTTTTTCTTTACATATACGAAGATAAAGCTCTTTTCCATCTGAGGTTAATTTACTGATTTGATACCGACCAGAAGTAATTAAGTACAGTTCTGATGCCTCATCCCCCTCGCGGAACAAATAGGAGTGAGCTTTTATTTTTCTTGTGGTACCAATCGATGTTAGCAATTCAGCTAATTCATCAGAAATTAACTCCGAATCACGTTTTCGATTTGAAAGAATCGTCATTTTAATCACTCCCTTAAGATTGATACCTTAGTTCTTAGATTAATATGGTTTGTTTGGAATTGAAGTTCATTCTCACCTGTGATTTAATTCACTCATAGTCTCAAACTATCATGTTATGATTTTTTTTACAATATTACTAAAAAGAAAGTTGTGGAATATTTGTGGATAATCAAGATAATGAGATAGTTGGAATCATATTAGCCGGTGGTCATTCTGTCCGATTTGGACAAAATAAAGCGCAAGCCTTATATAATGGATTTCCTTTTTATCACTATTCTATCCATGCATTGACTACACAGTTATCTAAAAGTTTTATTGTTACAAACAATCAATATTATTCATTTTATAAAAAGAATACTTCTTTATATGTGATTAAAGATATGGAGAGATGGAAAGACCACGGGCCCTTAGGTGGTTTATATAGTGCATTACAAGAAATCGATTCCGACTGGTATTTTGTTTTACCGATAGATATTCCATTTGTAACTAGAAGATTAATTGAGAGGTTATCTTCTTATGTTTCCAATCAGTATGATGCAGTTGTTCCTGTTGTGAAAAATAAAAAACAACCATTAATTGCACTATATCGTTCAACGGTAAAGACAACATTAAAAGAGCAACTAATAAATAGAAACTTGAAGATGGGGATCTTTCTTAAGAATATAAATGTCTACTATGTGGATGAAAATGAACTTGGATGTAGTTTAGAATTTACAAATATTAATACAAAAAAAGATTATTACTATCACATTGCTAATCAAAAGGAGTGAGAGTATATGCCCGTAGTTGATCGTTTGTATAGGCCTTTAAAGGACTTGCGAATTTCTGTAACCGATCGATGTAATTTTCGTTGCAGCTATTGTATGCCGAAAGAAATTTTTGGACAAGACTACCCATTTTTAAAGAGAGAAGAGATTTTATCGTTTGAAGAGATCATTCGGGTCGCTAAAGTTGCATCTACTCTCGGAGTAGAAAAAATTCGTTTGACGGGTGGAGAACCTTTATTACGAAAAGGTGTATCAGAGTTAATTTCACAGCTAAATCGAATAGAAGGAATACGTTATATCACCTTAACCACAAACGGCGTCTATCTCGAAAAATATGCAGAGCAACTAAAACAAGCGGGAATTTGTCGGGTAAATGTAAGTCTTGATTCTCTTGATCCAGAAATTTTTAAACAGATCAATGATATGAATATAGGTCCAGAACCCGTTTTAAAAGGGATCCTTAGAGCAAAGGAAACGGGACTCGAAGTAAAGGTGAACATGGTCGTGAAAAAAGGGGTCAATGAATCGCAAGTGTTACCCATGGTTCAATTTTTTAAAGAAAAGGAAATCGCGTTACGTTTCATTGAATTTATGGATGTGGGGTCAACAAATGGTTGGGATTTAAAAGACGTCCTGACTAAAAAAGAGCTGCATTCGATTATCAGTGAAAAATATCCTATAGAACCGGTGAATCCAACTTATTTTGGTGAGGTAGCTAAACGTTATCGTTATGTAGGTTCAAGTTCTGAAGTAGGGTTTATCTCTTCAGTATCTGAAACCTTCTGTTCTTCTTGCACAAGAGCAAGGCTTTCAACAGATGGGAAAATTTACACTTGTTTGTTTGCATCAGAAGGATTTGATTTAAAGTCTCTCCTTCGTTCAAGTGTAGATGACTCTGAACTAAAACAGGTTCTTATGGATGTTTGGAATAAACGAGAGGATCGTTATTCAGAACTGCGAACGGAGAAAAGTGAAAAAAGGAAGAAAATCGAAATGTCTTATATCGGTGGTTAGTATGACTACTTGAATCTTCATTTATAATAATGGAGAAAGGATGAGAATGATGAAAAAACATATAGTAGAGGTTATTAAACAAATTGAAAAGGATCATGATATCAAAGTGCTTTATGCATGTGAATCCGGAAGCAGGGCGTGGGGATTTCCATCAAAAGATAGTGACTATGATGTCAGGTTTATTTATGTACATAAGGTCAATTGGTATTTGTCGATTGATCAAAAAAGAGATGTCATCGAAATACCAGGGAGAGATTCATTGTCTATAAAGGTGGACCCACTTTTAGATGTAAGCGGGTGGGAGTTAACGAAAGCGTTAAGGCTGTTTAGAAAATCGAATCCACCCTTATTAGAGTGGCTTCGCTCAAGCATGATTTATTATCAAGCGTATTCGACTATTGATCAATTGCGAGCAATTGAGAATGAAGTGTTTTCACCGATCTCATGTATGCACCACTATTTACATATGGCTAAAAGAAACTTTAGGGAATACCTTCAAAAAGAAGAAGTGAAGATAAAAAAATATTTTTATGTTTTAAGACCCGTTCTTGCTGGGAAGTGGATTGAAAATCATCAAACGGTTCCTCCAATTGAGTTTGAGAAGGTGTTTGAAGCAATGATTGAAGAAGGACCTCTAAAACAATCGATTCATGAGCTTTTAGCACGCAAAAAAGCGGGAGAAGAGTTATTCCTAGAGAAGAGGATCGACGTTATAAATGAATATTTGGAAAAAGAAATTGATTATTTGGAGCAGTATGTGAAAACGATAGAAATTGAACGAAAAGACCCAACGGATCAACTTGATCAGTTGTTTAGGGACACATTAAAAGAGGTATGGAGTTAATCATTCATTTTAAAAGTTCTGATTGTCTGTTTATTGGAAATTTACATAAGATGTGATGAACTTCACACATTTTTCTCCTGTTTCCTATTATGCTTAATGTAGTGATACGCATTTTAAGGGAGAAAGGGAGGAATGGGGATGTTTTGTTATCAATGTGAGCAAACACCAGATGGAGGCTGTAAAATAATAGGGGTTTGTGGAAAAGATGAGACAATCGCTAGTTTACAAGACACCATCATTTTCGGACTAAAAGGAATAGCTGCATATCGAACACACGCTGCTCAATTAGGGTATACAGATTCATTTGTTGATGCTACGACTCATGAAGCGTTATATATGACATTGACAAACTCAAATTTTAACCAGCAAGAACATATTGACATGGCAATGAAAGTTGGGACAGCGGCTATTCGTGTGATGGAGTTATTAGATAAACTCATTTAGATCGATTAGGTATTCCTCAGCCAATAGAAATTTCGCAAAACAAAATTGAAGGAAAATCAATTATTGTGACCGGTCACAATTTGTTTGCGCTTGAAATGTTGTTGAAGCAAACGGAAGGAAAGGGCATTAATATTTATACACACTCAGAGATGCTGCCGGCACACGGATATCCACAATTAAAAAAATATTCTCATTTGAAGGGAAACATAGGGAAAGCATGGTATGATCAAAGGCGATTATTTGAAAAGTTTTCAGGTGCGATATTAGCTACTACAAACTGCGTCATGCCGATAAAAGGAACCTACGCAGACCGAATGTTTTCTTATGAAGTAGCTGGATTAGAAAATGTCCAAAAAAATAGAAAATGATGACTTTACTCCTTTAATTAATCGAGCCTTGGAACTCCCAGCAGTAAATATTGAGTCTGATGAAACGTTAATAACGGGTTTTCATCATCAAACTGTCATTGGATTAGCTCCAGAAATTATTCAAGCTGTAAAGGACGGAAAAATTAAACGTTTCTTTGTTATTGCGGGCTGTGACGCTCCTGGAAAGGGTGGAGACTATTATCGTTCGTTGGCAACGTCATTACCACCAGAAACAGTTATATTAACAACTTCTTGTGGGAAATTTAGATTTAATGATGTGAATTATGGAGTTGTACCAGGAACAGAGATTCCACGTTATATTGACTTAGGTCAATGTAATAACTCTGTATCGACTGTAAAAATTGCTTTAGCACTTGCAGATGCATTTGAATGTGAAATTAACGAACTTCCTGTTAGTATTGTGCTATCTTGGTTTGAACAGAAAGCGATTGCAATTCTCCTTGGGTTATTCAGTCTAGGGATTCAAGATATTCGAATTGGACCGAAACCTCCAGAATTTATTTCGTCTGGAGTTATGCAAGTATTGCAAGAAACATTTAATTTAAAGCTTGTTGGAGATGTAGAAGAAGATATGAACGCAATGCTTTCATGATTTTTAACCTACAATGTCAAACCTCTAACGTCTTTCTGTTAGAGGTACAGACTCACTTGTGGGGCTGTCTGTAAAGATGCCGTTATAATAAAGGGGAATAGAGAAAACGACTGTTTTTCTCCATTTCCTTTTTGTGTTTTTTTAGTCATGCTTAGAGTAGGCCCCTGATGGTAGTCACTGTGAAAACTTTAGGGTGAAAAGACTGAGCAGAGAAGCAATAAGGAGGGTCTTTAGGATGACATGAATTCTGTAAGAAGCGTTTAACAATCTGATAATTGTCGAACGATTGTTCTTAACACTTGGAATAATTATGTTTATAATTAATTATGCGATGATAGATAAAATAAGTAATGAACAAGCAACTTAATAACTTTTCTGATCTCCGAAGCCCTGTAGAGTGTTACCCACACATGTTACTGTTCGGAGCATTCTCGTTCTTTTGTCAATGAGTTCCCCCTTTACAATATAAATAGGTACTACTAAAAACTTTTAAGGAGTAGGTATAAGATGAAACAACAAATAACACCATATTTATGTTTCAATGGAAATGCAGAACAGGCATTACAGTTTTACAAGAAGATTTTTGGAGGAGAAGTTTTAGAAATTCAAACTTTTGGAGAAGCTGATTTTCCAACCCCTCCAGAAGCAAAAAATAGAATTCTACATGCGAAATTTAAAAAAGATCAGTTATTATTCATGGTTTCGGACTCATTCCCTGGAAAAGAAGTAGAAATTGGAAGTAATATTTCTTTAGTCTTAGAATTTGATGAGAAACAAGAGATTGAAAAAACCTATAAACTTTTATCTGAAAAGGGAACCATTATCATGGAGCTACAGGACACATTTTGGGACGCATGCTATGCAAAAGTAAAAGACGCTTTTGGTGTCACATGGGATCTCAACCACTCATATAACAAAAAATAATACATTCGAAAAACCAAATTTTTATGGAGAAACTATGTGCTGTATCTCTATTAGTTAATAATTCCAATTGTTGGTTAAGTTTATTTAATTTAAGGGGATGTCTCAAAAGTAACTTTCTATACAAAACAGTGATAAAAATAAAACCCAAAAATGCTGTTAAATCAACATTTTGGGTTTTCAATTTGTCCTCAGTTACTATGAACATGGACTTTCCGGACAACCCCTTATTTACTTTGATATAAATTTTCAACACGTTTTTTTTAAAAAGGTATACTAAAAAGGAGACTCAATTGTGTTCCAAGATCTAGATTATTTACTTGCAGGGAATGAAAGGCAAAAAAAAGCGTATCAAGTGATTTCTTCGTTAAACATCTATGATCATTTAAATGAGGATTCGCCTGTCTTATGTGGGACAATCCCTATTGGAATAGATGTGGAAGGATCTGACTTAGATATTATTGTAGAAGTTCATGATGAAGCTCGCTATGAAGAGAAGGTGAGAAGGTTATATGGACATCTGGACGGCTTTACAGTAAAACATAAGACGATTCGAAAATTCCCTATTGTAAAAGTCAATTTCACCTATAATCATTTTGAATTTGAGTTATTCGCACAAGCAGAGCCAGTAAAACGACAATATGCCTATCTTCATATGATTATAGAACACGAAATCTTAAAGAAGTATCCTCATATGAAAAGCGAAATCATCCAATTGAAAAAACAAGGGTATAAAACTGAACCTGCTTTTTGTTATTTGCTTCGTATAGAAGGAGATCCATACGAAGGGTTAATTGAGTATGGAAAGGAACAAGGGTTTATTTAGAGGTTGTTCAAAAAGTCATGAAAAATTGCTGTCGAATAACTTTGTTGTCTCGCTATTCCACTCCTCATGTACAGAGAACGTACACTGTGGTGCTCATAGCTTCGTCGCCTCGTTCTCCTCGGCCCTTTTTCCCCTACTTTTTGAACACGCACATTTAGTTAAAAAAGAAAGGGGATAAAATGAGAAAATCAAAAAATAACCAAATGCAAATTTTGTTTAATGTGATCGGTGTGGTTACTTTTTTAGGCTTGCTAATTGGGGTGTTGCTTCATGAACTATATGGTGAAGAAAAAGCAGAATTCATTATGTTCTTCCCAATAAGTCTAGTAATTTATTTCTTTTTAGTGAATATTTATTACTACAGCAAATGGGGGAAACAAATTTTTTATAGTTCTCTAATTTTACTATTTGCCCTTGATCTAGGTATGATCATATACTGTCTAACCAACAATAGTTGTGGTTAATATTTACATTGGTAATGTGATAATGTATAATATTGTTCAATTATGACAAATTAGAGAGGCAATGAAAATGCAGAGAATTTTGTTACATGGTGAAGGACTTTTTGTTCTATTGACTACTGTCTATATATACTCTATTAATGAGTTTAGTTGGGTGCTATTCTTATTGTTTTTACTTGTTCCTGATGTTTCGATGGTAGGCTTTCTTATCAACAATCGAGTGGGTGCAAGGATATATAATTTGTTTCATACATATATACTTTCGCTTTCAGCTATTTTAATAGGGTTCTATTTTTTATCTGATATTTTTCTAATGATGGGGTTAGTATGGACAGCTCATATTTCTATCGATCGTCTCCTTGGGCTTGGACTAAAATATCAGTCTAGCTTTCAAGATACACATTTGCAGAGGCTATAAGTAGAAAGTCTATGAGAAAAGTATGATCCATATTTTTATTATTTCAAGATTTGGGTGTTTAGAGGTCGGTAGTTGTGAAGGTGAGTTTTAGTTGGCTCGATTATACTTTGAAACTTGTTACTTTTTATTTCTAGTTTATCTATTTAAGGAAGGAGCTAAAGGTATCAATGTCTAGAAGGGCAGTAGGGACAATTATGGTTTTAGTGGGTATCGTAACTATGGCAATAAATATATGGTGGTTTAAATCTGGTGAATATTACGATTGGTTTCGACGAGCAAGTGGTATTATGTGCACTATCGGAATGTTTTTAATTCCTGACTATGTAAAGGATAAGAAGGAGTGCTCAAACTAAGTAGATTGAAATATTAAGCATCCTGTTGGGTGCTTTTTTTGAACTTAGTCCTACTAACTCCTTATCAATATGGTGGGTACAGTTTATTGAGAAAGGTATTGAATTTTCTATTAAAAAACAACAAAAAAATAGACCGTTAGATAAAATATGATTGCTAAAGCAATACTAGCAATAATGATCAAGAGCAACTTCGAATAAAACTTTTTGAGGGGCAAATGTTTATTTTCTTTTTCAAAGAAAAGGAGAGACGATATCCCCCCTGTAAACCAATATAATAAACTTCGCTCAGATAACTTTTTTCTATTGTTTTCCTTTTCATCATTCTCCTTAGATATAGAATTCTCCCCTTGAAAAGATAAACAAAGCCAACAACGAAATTGTTGACTTTGTTTTAGGGCTATAGAAGTTTACTCAAATCCAAATATAATCCTTTCCCCAACTTTCTTTTGCTAATTGGGTAATGTCATTTACGATCTTGTTTTCAACTGCATACGCTTCGCCTTGTTCGTACGGATTATAGTGAAAGGCGTAAAGTCTAGATGTGAATTCGTGAAATAAAAGAGAACATTCACCTTCTTGTTCTCCATGTTCTTTCACTGACGGTTCTATTCCTTGCCCCCAATTTTGCGAGCTATCGTTATTTGGATTATAGAAGTAAATTCGATACTCTTCTTTTGGATCTTTGGCAATACGGATAATTGATACTGCATGAAACCCTAAAAGTTTTCCGTGAATATTTGTAATGAAGACTCCAACTGGATTTGGATAAATTAGTTCGTAATCATCGTTATATTCTGGGTGGTGAGTAGCATAAAAAAGCCTTACAAAGCCTGAATAATCCGTTATATAATTAGTGACTGGATCAATGACCGTGCTGAAGCCTTTTTGCACCCAATTCCCATAGAAGGATGGGTTGACCCATCGATGACCATCTTCACCTCGTAATGCGACTCTAGACATCATTTCACTATATAGCTTATCGAGGTGTGGGACAAGTACTAAGGAAACTGGATCAAGCTCATTGTGTAATTCTGGTGCCAATCCCCTTTGTAAATTTTTTGAATGAATAGGTACTCCTTCAAAGGTGAAATCAAGATCCCCATCCCGTGCCGCTCTTGGGATGATCTCCAGTAAGAAACCAGGAGCGTGTTGCGCCCAAAGACTGATTCCCCTCGCTGCTTGGCAAGTAGGATTAAACCCTTGCCCGACTCCAAGTGGTTGCCCAAGGACGCTAATGGTTCCTGCTACGAGAATACTGTTAGCGGTGACTCCTTCTCCGCTCGTGGTACTCTCATATAGAGCCTTTCGAACATCTGGACGGATATCTAACTCAATCAGTCGTCTTAATCCTGGAGCTACTGGTGAAGAGGAAAGTACCCCTCGTTCAAGCATGCAAGCTAAACCATAGATTGCTTGCCTTGTAGCTGGAAAAATAGCGACCTTAATAAGTTGAATAACGAGTTCCAAATGTTCTTCAAGATTGGCTATTCCTTTTGAGTTTAATTGTAGGGCATGTGGAATAATGTCAGGCTCTTTTTTGCTTATATATCGAAGAAGAGAAGCATGTTGAGGGCAAACAAGCCCCGTTTCTCTCATCGATTTTGCAAATGTCTCACTTTCGGAGATTAATTCGCTTCTGGATAGGCCTCTTAATGTCATTCGGTAATTATTAGCATGTTTGTTTTCTGAAGAAAGGGTGGACGGTCCTTCAATAGCATGAATAAATTGTTTTAACTGCTTTTCATAATCTTCATTCATTTCAGAGCTTAACATTTCTTTGGCCATTTTAATAATAGATACAATTCGTTCAGTCATGATTGGGCGCTGTGAGGTGAGGCGATCAATTTCTTGGATTAACGTTTTCGTTAACTTCTCGGTAGATAGGTAGGTTGCTATAAACTGAAACAAGTGACTGGCTATTTCATCATTTTCGTGTTTTTCAATTCTAGAACTCTCTGTTGCATTCGGAAATAATAAATGAAGATTATGGACTAAAACTTCAGTTAAAAAATTTTCTGCTTCTTGTGAGGATACTTTTTCATGTTGATATGATTTTTTAGCGATTGCAAGCATACGAAGTTCACTTAATACTTCTATGATCATGGGGATTCCTTTTGCTTTTAAAGAACCAGAAACAAGGGAAGCTTGTAACTTTTCCGCTTGCTCCCATGGACCGTCCTGAAATACACCGCTTTGTTCAAAGAGGTGAGAGTATTGAAATAACTGTTCAAACCCATCTTTCATATCGATTAGTCGTTGAGCTTCTTGATAGACATCGGTTTGGTATTTAGCCTTTGTGATGGATGGAGCACTTTCTAATTTATTGAGTGCTCGCTCAAATCGATCAACGATAACATCAGTAGGTAACGACATAAAAAATCTCCTTTATTTCATGAATTAGCGATAAAAATTGTATTCTTCATACAGCTTTAATAATCGAGTCATTTCTTCGCTATCTTCTCCATAGAAAAAGATTGTTCCATAGTGGTTTCCAAAACCAATGCGTTCAGCGACTTTTCCTTGAGGAGGGGTGAACATGTCATGTTTTTCGAAATAAGGATGCTCCTCTAACTCTTCAGGGATGGATAGCTCCTCCACATATTCGGTGTTTGGATGGACCATTAAACAGCCTGCATATCCTTCTGGTTTCGTAGATATATCAGGGAAAAAGTCATTTAATTCTTCTTCTGTCGTTTTTGGATCACTGCACAATATTTGCGCTTCATATGCATTAAACCCGTAGGCGCGTTCAATTAGTTCAAAAATATGTCCGCCGGGGACTCGAGCAGCCACTTCTCCAAAGTGAAGTGTGCCATCTTGAGTAATAAAATATTCTGGATGGATGACACCATATTCAATTTCAAAAGCATTGACTAAATCTTGAATGGCTTTTTCAATTAAAGGGCGTTTCTTTTCAAGAGATGGGGATGCTGGGACGAAATTAGAGTAGCCAAGACGAATATATTCAGTAATATTAAGGAAACGAACTTTTCCATTGTGAATAAAGGCTTCGCAAGAGAATTCCTGACCATCAAGGTGGCTTTCCATGAGGAGGGGGAAGTCAGAATCTTCAAGTTTTTCTACATCTTCAATTTGACTAATGGCATGGTGACCAACTGAACCTGCTTGATCTAGTGGCTTAACGTGAATAGGATCTAATAAGTCGCCATCTACTTTAAGCAATGCTTCATTGACTCTTTTGAGAAAGCGTTGAACATCTTTTTTATCACGGGCTTCTTCAAAAACTCCAACTTTAATTCCTGATATTTGTGCTTTTCGTTTCATCATTCCTTTGTCACGTAACAAAAGCGAGCGATTAAACACTCTCGGGTCTTTACGAAAGCGAGCATTTAAAGCACCAGCCCACTCTACACATTCTTCATAAAGAGGGACAGCGACTTCTACTCCCATTGCTTTTAGTTGCTTGAATAGATGATCAGATCCTTCATTGATACGGCTGAAATCCCATCCAACAAATTGAATATCATGTTTTTCAGCAATAGGTTGAAAATCTTTTGGTCCTACTACTACAAATGGATGCTTTAAACGAGCAGCCGCTTCTATTGCTGGTATGCTCCAACCTATCAATGCGGTTAAGTAAGGTTTCGTTTGTTTCTCCTTTGGTAAGTCTTCACTGGATGGAGAAATTTCTAATTGATCTAGTTCCATTCAATCCCTCTCCTTTTCATTAGATATAAGGAAGTAATACTTGAGAAAAATTCCCTTATATATAACCCTACCAGAAATAAGTCAAAACTGTAAGTGATTCCTTTCCGATTCGACGATGTTTCTCAAAACTAGTGTTAAAGCTACATATCTATTTAACACTCATGAATCTATTCTCGTTGTATAGGAGTGATGAGGTTATGCAGAAGCAGTTAGGGGGAAAATATAAAGATATAGGAGAGTACCCTTCAGGAAAACGACTAAATGAACAGTTTTTTTGGAAATTAACTTTTCTAAAGGTTTAAATGATTGGTCAAAATCATAGCGTTTTGTGTTCCCTTTTCCTCAGGAGGGGACACGTTTATTCTTTTGGTTTGCACTCCATCAGCCAACAATCACGGTATTCTCCTTCATGCAATTCACGCTTTGGCAGTAGCTTTACTTTTTCAAAGCCGCACCTTTCATAGCATTTAATAGCTCTTTCGTTTTGGGTTTGAGGGTCTAAAACTACGAGTTCGGCTTCTTTATGTAAAAATAAGAAGTTTACAATAGATTTGACCAGTAATTGGCCAATACCTTTATTCCAATATAGTGTTTCACCGATGAATTGATCGATGCCAAAAATGGTTTGGGTTAAAGAATAGCCATAAACCTTAGTATCTTCTTGAGTTAATGGATAAAATTGAATATAGCCTATTGCAGTTCCTGCGAACTCAAAGATTGCTCTTGTCGTTTCATCATTTCTGTTATAAAACTTCTTTTCGACCATCTCAATATCGAAAGGATTGTCCCTTCCTTCATAAAATTTGAGTACTTTTGGATTAGAAAGCCATTTGAAGAGCAAATGTTGATCTTTAATCCTTAGTGGACGAACAACAAGTTTTTCATTTTGAAATATCATTTTTCTATTTCTTCACTTTTGGTGTTGTCTAGCTTTTCATTAATGGCGTTTGTTTCTTCTAGTGCCTTTTCGCCAAACCAGGTGATGATTTTTTCCTTAGCTTTATCTTTACAGTCTTCGTCAATAAAAATAGCCACGGTGACAAGCGCGCCGAAAAGTCCTGAAAAGTCATCTGTGTAACCACCAGGAATAAGGTCTGGTAATAAATCTAATGGGAAAATAAAGTAGCCTAGAGCACTAATAATCACAGTTTTTGCCCATAAAGGTGTTGTTGGTTTTTGTAACGCATAATAAAGTAGTAGAGCTACATAGACGACAGAAACTCCAGCTTTTTTCCCAAATCGCTTTATCTTCTCCCAAAAGGATGAATCTGAAAAGTGCTTCGCATATTTTTGATCATGTGTTTGTGAACTCATTTAATCACCTCGTTTATTTGGAAAAGTTCTTGATTTTAGATTATCATATAAGGCTTAAAGACTACAATTAATTGTATGTTGAATCTAGAAAAAGAAAAAATATGTATTTTGATTTACAATATACTTCAATACTACTTATTTATGAGGAGAGTTAAAATGTACAAGAATATAATTTGGGATTTTGATGGAACGCTTTTTAATACTTACCCAGTGATGGCAAATATTTTTAAAGACACTCTTGAAAGGAAAGGAATCGAAGAACCATTAAATGAAATTGTTAAACAAATGAAGGTCTCTATGTCTTCAGCTTTCAACTATTATGAAAACAAATATCGAATAGACAGTAACTTTTTAGATGAATACCATATTCGAAGAAAAGAAGCGGAGATGCAACAATCAAAACCATTTGAAGGAATAGTGGATATATGTAAATATATTTACTCTACAAATAGACAAAACTATTTATATACACACCGAGGAGAATCAGCTATAAAGCTATTGAAGATGTTTGGTTTATATGATTACTTTTCTGATTTCATCACTCTTGAGCATGGATTTGAGAGGAAACCAAGTCCTGATGCCCTTCATCATTTAATTAACAAACATAACATGTCTCATTCAGAATCGATTATGATCGGCGATAGAGATTTAGATATTTTAGCGGCTCACAATGCTGGCATCACTGCATGTTATTTCACAGAGGGTGATGAAATAAGTAACCATGCTGATTACAACATTAGCGACTTCAAACAACTTTACTCTATCATTTGAAATAAACTCTAGCTGGTGATGAGGTGCATTTTTTTAAAAGCAGATGATTTGCTTTTGGTTATTCAATTTGTCACAATTGGTCTTAGTTACCATTTCATCAATTTTGATAAGGAGGTCTCTTAATAATGAAAGTTTTTGTAGTAGGAGCAAACGGCCAAATTGGCACACAGCTGACAAACTTACTCAAACAAAGTGACGATCACAGTGTCGTTGCAATGGTAAGAAAAGAAGAACAAGCCAAAAAATTTGAGGAAAAAGGCATCGAAGCAAAAATCGCTGATTTAGAAGGTAGTGTAGAGGATATTGCTGAAGCAGCAAAAGGATGCGATGCTATTGTCTTTTCTGCAGGCTCAGGAGGGCAGACTGGGTACGATAAAACCTTATTAATTGACCTAGACGGTGCGGCCAAGACAATTGAGGCTGCTGAAAAAGCTGGAATACATAGATATGTAATGGTCAGCTCTCTTCAAGCCCATAACCGTGAGAACTGGAGCGAGCAAATCAAACCTTATTATGTGGCAAAACATTATGCAGAAAAAATATTACTCCAAAGTAATTTAAACTATACAATTGTTCGACCGGGTAGGCTACTAAATGAACCTAGTATCGGAAAATTTTCGTTAACAGCCACTCCAGATAATTTTTCTATTCCTCGTGAAGATGTGGCAAAAGTACTGTTTGAAGTGATTGATAATAAAAATACATTCAAGCGTTCCTTTGATGTCGTTTCTGGTGAAGAAACGATTACAGATGCTTTAACATATTTGGAAGACTAATATTATTTAGTTCTATCATTGGATTTCGCCCATGAAATCCAATGATAGAATGTTTTTTCACTTTATTCCTAGACGGATTCTTGCTCCCTTTGTTATTGAATTAAACGATTATACACAAAATAAAATCGAGATTACCGTTTGTCTCTTCTCTATTTATTGCACTAATTTTCTTTAAATTTTCATAAGTGAATGTTTGACTTTGAAGACTGTTGATCGGGATGATTTTTGTTCTACCAGATGTGAATTCGAATATGAGATCAACATCCGTTGGGAGATTTTCGATCGAGATCATTCCTGTTCGTCCTGTTTCTTGAAGTGCTTCATACAACCTATATTCAACATTAGGCAGCATTTCATCCAATTGTTGACTAGCTTCATTTTGGTTGCATACTAAAAAATTATCAAATTTAATACAAATTGAGTACAATAGAATATTCAATAACTGGTCAGTAGGGTTTTTGAGGATTATTTTACATACATTCTCAAAACTAAATGTAGTGTAATCTCTGGTTATGGTCCTTTTAATGATTTCACAATCTTTAGTGACAAAAATAATTTCTATATCAAAAGGGTCTCCTTGATTAAAATTATAAAGCGTAATTGCGCCATCTTTTCCTTCGTTAGCCAAAGATTGATATATTGTTCTCTCACTCATTTCCGGTATAATCACATCAAGTCCAGCAAGGTTTTGATTACAAACCACACCCTCATTACAATGGCTATTCAGGCTACTCTCCTCCTTTCTTAAGGGATACTTCATTGTATGTAAGCTTATCCAAAAGTGATTAGGTACTTGCGGAAGTGGAAAACCTAAAAATATCTAAAATTTTATTTTTCTTTTTATTGACTCACTGGCTCCTTTACGTTAATCTAAAACCAAATTAATATCAGGATTGTGACCATGTTGCGGGCAAGACCTTAGGTAAGTATGGAGTCATTTATTTGAGTCCTATAAATACCTGTGGTCTTTTTTTATTTTCAATCTTTTCTTATGGTTCACTGTAAGAGAGGGTAAAATAATGAAATCAAGAAGAGTGACTGTTTGCAGAGGTAATGCGTTATATAAAGGAGGGACATCTTTGAAGATTCATCGTATTCTGAATAATAATGCGGTTGTTGTTAAAGAGAATAATGTAGAGAAGGTTGTAATGGGTTCGGGTATTGCCTTTCAAAAACAGCGTAAGGATATTATTAATAAGATGAAAATTGAGAAAGTCTTTACGATGAAAGAAGGGAATAAAAAGTTCCAAGAATTGTTAGAATCGGTTCCTGTCGAGCACATTGAGATAGCTGAAAAGATTATTAGTTACGCAGAAGGAAAACTACAAGCTCCTTTAAGTGACCATATTCATATATCATTAACGGATCATCTTTCGTTTGCTATTAATCGGTTTGAACAAGGTTATACAATCCAAAATAAATTGTTGAGTGAAATTAAACTGTTATACAAACAAGAGTACGAAATTGGTCAGTGGTCACTTGAATTGATTAAACGAGAGCTGAATATCGAGCTACCTATTGATGAGGCAGGACATATTGCTATTCATATTCACACCGCTAAAATGAATTCGTCTGATTTGGAGAATACACTAAAACTTACGACGGTCATTTCAGAGTTAATCGAGATTATTGAGAAAGAGTTAAAAATTAATCTTGATGAAGAAGGAAATTTTTATCAACGTATGATTACTCATTTGAGGTTTGCTCTTTCAAGGATGGAAAAGAAAGAACCTTTTCACCAAATAGATAAAGAATTACTTGAATTAATTAAAGGGAAATATCATAATTCTTTTGAAATAGCAAAAAAGATAGCCCGATATTTAGAGAATGTATATGATTTTATCATTCCTGAATCCGAAGCCGGTTATATTGCGCTTCATATTGAAAGAATTGCTAAACGTTCCCAATGAATAAGGGGTTGACGTATATGTCCGTTTAGGATTACAATGAAAGCGCTATAATAAATAACTAAATATGTGGGATTGTTACTGGATAAGCAGGCAAGACCTAAAATGAGCGATAATATTTTATTCGCCCGTTTTAGGTCTTTTTTGTTGTCATAAATTTCTGCTTACGGATAATCCTATTAATAGAAGAAAGGGTGAAGAAAATGGATGTAAAACAAATAGCATCTCAACTAGTTCCTTTATTAGGAGGAAAAGAAAACATTGTTAGTGCGGCACATTGTGCCACGAGACTCCGCTTAGTATTAAAAGAGGATGATAAGGTTGATAAGAAAGCAATTGAAAACCTTGATGGAGTAAAAGGGGCCTTTGCTAGCTCTGGTCAGTTTCAAGTAATCTTTGGTACAGGACTTGTAAATAAGGTGTATGCTGAGTTCGTTAAAGAGGCAGGTTTAGATCAAAATAACGAGGAAGTAGTAGATCATCAAGAAGCGGTTAAGAAAAAAATGAACCCTCTTGCTCGTTTTGCAAAAACATTGTCTAATATTTTCGTTCCTATTATTCCAGCCATCGTTGCAAGTGGTTTGTTAATGGGATTACTAGGAATGATGAAAACGTTTGAATGGGTTTCAGGAGACAGCGCGATCATTTTATTCCTTGATATGTTTTCTAGTGCTGCTTTCATTATTCTACCTATCTTGATTGGTTTTTCAGCAGCGAAAGAATTTGGTGGAAACGCATATTTGGGTGCAGTCATCGGTGGAATTATGACCCATCCAGCATTGCTTAATCCTTGGGGACTAGCCAATGCTGAACCAGAAGTCATTAACTTTTTAGGGCTAAATGTTGAGCTTTTAGGTTATCAAGGAACGGTTGTACCCGTTTTACTTGCCGTTTATGTGATGAGTAAAATTGAAAAAGGCACTCGTAAAATTGTTCCAAATGCGATTGATTTACTTGTCACTCCTTTTGTAACGGTTATTTTAACAGGTTTAATAACCCTTTTAGTTATTGGTCCTTTAGGAACTATAGTTGGTGAAGGTATCACAACTATATTGAACTTTGTTTATGATAATGTTGGTTTTGTATCAGGTATTATTTTTGGTGGTATTTATTCTGCTATTGTCATTACAGGAGTTCACCATAGTTTCCATGCCATTGAAGCAAATTTAATTGCAGATATTGGGGTTAACTATTTACTTCCAATTTGGTCAATGGCTAATGTGGCTCAAGGGGGAGCAGGTTTAGCCGTATTTTTCAAAACAAAACGTGAAAAAACGAAGCAAGTGGCTCTTCCTGCCGCATTTTCAGCTTTCTTAGGTATTACGGAACCGGTCATTTTCGGTGTAAACTTAAAATACCGCAAGCCATTTATAGGTGCTATGATTGGTGGAGCACTAGGTGGAGGATACGTGGTTCTAACTGAAGTAGTTGCCAATGCTTATGGATTAACAGGTATTCCAATGCTCGCAATTGTTGCCCCGTTAGGAGCGACCAATTTAATCAACTATATCGTTGGCTTTGCGATTGCTCTAGTAAGTGCATTTGTCGCAACTTGGTTATTAGGATTTAAAGAAGAAGAAAATTAATTATAAGAGAAGAGATCAGGTTTATTTGTACCTGATTTCTTCTGTTTCATGAGGAGAGATATGATGAAAAGTGGAATCATTAGTCTAGGCGAAGCATTAATTGACTTTATTCCTATGGACGAATCCAATTTAGTTTATCAAAAATGCCCTGGAGGTGCTCCAGCAAATGTAGCAGTAGGGATTGCTAGACTGGGTGTCCCATCTACCTTTATAGGAAAAGTTGGCGATGATGTATTGGGCAACTTTTTAAAAGAAACACTGACCAGCTATGGAGTAAATACGTCTCAAATGCCCTTAACAAATGAAGCGAAAACAGGGGCAGTCTTTGTAACATTAGGAGAAAATGGAGAACGTAGTTTTGATTTTTATATTAATCCAAGTGCAGATACCTTTTTAAATACTGGAAATATAGATGAATTAGTTATAGGGAAAGAGAGAATTTTACATATTGGGTCTATTTCATTAATAAGGGAACCCTCAAAATCAGCTACTTTAAAAGCAATTGAAGTGGCAAAGAGGAACGGTGTACTTTTTTCGTTTGATCCTAATATAAGATTATCTCTATGGGAAGACGAAGAATCTGCAAAAAAGGAAATTACTTCTCTTCTTTCTCAAGTAGACATTTTAAAGATTTCAGATGATGAACTTCAATTTTTAACAAATCAACGAGATATAGACAAAGGGATAGACCTTCTCTCATCTTACAATATTCCGTTAATCGCCATTACGTTAGGTGCAAAGGGAAGTGTTCTTGTAACCAAACAAGGGAAAGTTCATGTACCTGCTATGAAAGTGGAAGCAGTTGACACGACAGGTGCTGGGGATGCCTTTGTTTCGGGACTTTTATTTAGTGTTTATCACTATGAAGGGAACCTATCCCGTATGACCATTGAACAAGCGAAGCAGATAGGTCAATTTGCTAGTGTTTCTGGAGGACTAGCTGCATCAACTAAAGGAGCCATGACGGCATTACCTACTCTACAAGAAGTTGAAAACAAACTAACTGAATAGCAGGTGAAAAGATGCTTGAGGATTTAGTGAAAAAAGAAGTAGATAAACATAAAAAGAAGGTTGAACAAGATTCGTATCGTTTAAGCTACCATCTCATGCCACCTGTAGGCTTATTAAATGATCCAAATGGATTTATACAATGGAGAGGGCAATATCATCTCTTTTATCAGTGGAATCCGTTTGAGACGGGGCATGGAGCGAAGTTTTGGGGTCATTATCAATCAAAGGATCTCGTTCATTGGCAAGATTATGGCGTTGCTTTATCTCCAACAAATTGGTTTGATAAAAATGGATGCTACTCAGGAAGTGCGGTCGAGGATTCATTGGGAAAACTCGTTTTGTTTTATACAGGGAATGTTAAGGATGAACAAGGAAACCGCCAGACGTATCAATGCCGAGCGATTAGCGAAGATGGTCTTCATTTTGAGAAAGAGGGGGTTGTCATTGAACTTCCTGAAGGCTATACGGCTCATTTTCGTGACCCGAAAGTATGGAAACATGAAGATCTATGGTATTTGGTCGTTGGTGCTCAGTCTGAAGATTTAAAAGGAAAAGTCGTGTTGTTTCAGTCTAATGACTTAAAAGAGTGGCTTCATTTAGGAACTGTTGCAGGTAGTCATGAAGGATCATTAGAAGATTTTGGTTTTATGTGGGAGTGTCCAGATCTTTTCCAACTTGATGGACAAGATGTGTTAATTGTTTCCCCGCAAGGCCTTCAACCAGAAGGATATAAATATCATAATAAATACCAATCGGGTTATTTTATTGGTAATCTGGATTATAATCAAGTGAATTTCGAACATGGAACGTTTACAGAGCTTGATCGAGGGTTTGAATTTTATGCTCCTCAGACAACAATGGATGATCAAGGAAGAAGAATCATGATCGGTTGGATGGGCGTTCCGGAGCAAGGGGAAGACCAGCAGCCAACGATTAAGCATAACTGGGTTCACACACTGACTATTCCAAGGCAGCTCCACTTAAAAGAAGGTAAGCTTTATCAAATGCCAATTAGAGAGTTGAAATCTCTTCGGCAAAATCGAGTTGATTTTTCACACGTGGTTATAAATCAAGAGGAAAAAGAGCTTGCTCAAGTTGCTGGTGATGTAATGGAATTGGAATTAAACAAAATTAATATCCTAAATGATTTTCGGATCAACATTCGTAACCACTGTTATATTCATTTTGATAAACAAAGGAAGCTGTTTTCTTTTGAAAGAGAACGTTTTACAGGTGACGGCATGGAGTCAAGACATTGTGATTTAGAAGAATTGAAGCAGTTGTCTATCTTTTTAGATACTTCTTCAATCGAAATCTTTATCAATCATGGACAAGAAGTGTTTACTTCAAGAATCTTTCCTTCCCCTCATGATAAAGCAGTCTCTTTTCAATCATCCGAACAAATTACCTTTGATTTAGTCAAATGGAATTTAAACTAATATACAAGCTGTTTGAACAGAGAGTAATGCTGTCCAACAGCTTTTTTGTTTTGATGCTATGATAAGATGAAAAGAAAGGGAAAGGGAGATAGTGATGAATACATACAAAGTCATTTTATTTGATTTAGATGGAACACTTTCAGATCCGAAAGAGGGAATAACAAAATCAGTTCAATATGCCTTGCAAAGAATGAATATTCATAAGGTAGATGTTGATCAATTAGAAAAGTTTATCGGACCTCCCCTGCAAGTTTCTTTTGCTGACTATTACGGTTTTAATAAGGAAAAAGTAGATATTGCGATCGGTCATTATCGAGCAAGGTTTAAGGAGAAGGGTATGTATGAAAATGAGTTATATCCTCAAATTCCATCTTTGTTAAAAACCTTGAAAGAAAGCGATATGACTTTAGTTGTTGCTACGTCTAAACCTACTGTGTATAGTGAACAAATATTAAAGCATTTTAAGGTTGACGATTATTTTGATCTTGTTGTTGGAAGTAATCTTGATGGAACGAGAACGTCTAAAGAGGAAATTATTCAAAATATTCTTAATACATATTACGAGTATCAACTAGAGGATTTTATTATGGTTGGAGACAGAAAACATGATGTTATAGGAGCGAATCAAACAGGGATTGACTCTCTCGCTGTTACTTATGGTTATGGTTCATTGGAAGAGTTACGTGAGTTTAGTCCTACTTATATAGTAAATACAGTGGATGAAATAAAAGATATTTTAACCTAATTACCGAGAAGTCGCCCACTTCTAAATGAAGAGAAAGTGGGTGATGAATCGGTTCTTTTTTTGTATAATATTGTTATAGAATGTCAAGGTAGGTGAAAATCGTGACAAAGCTAAACAAGGCGTATAAATTCCGTATCTATCCTACACGTGAACAAGCTTCTCTTATTCGCAGAACCTTTGGTTGTGTGCGTTTTGTGTACAACAAAATGTTAGATGACCGTAAGAAAACCTATGAGAAATATAAGGATGATAAGGAAACCTTGAAAATGCAAAAGTTCCCGACACCTGCCCAGTACAAACAAGAATTCAAATGGTTGAAGGAAGTTGATTCACTCGCTTTAGCGAATGCACAAATCAATCTTCAAAAAGCGTATCAAAACTTCTTTGCTAAAAAGGCTGACTTTCCTACCTTCAAAAGTCGTAAATCGAGACAATCCTATACAACAAATGTGGTCAATGGGAATATTAAACTTATAGATGGATTGATCAAACTACCAAAACTGACATGGATAAAAATCAAACAGCATCGCCCAATACCTGATGGACATAAGATAAAAGCATGTACGATCTCCATGACTAAAACAGGGAAGTTTTTTGTGTCCATCTTGACTGAATATGAAAAGAAAATTGTAGAACAACCAGCTCATTTATTGATTGGTCTAGACTTTGTGATGAATGGCTTATTTGTCGATAGTGAAACAGGTAAGAAAGCCAATTACCCTCGTTTTTATCGTCAAATGGTAGAGAAGCTAGCCAAAGAAAGCCGCATATTAGCTAGACGAACAAAAGGCTCTTCTCGTTGGCATCAACAGCGCTTAAAAGTAGCGAAAATTCATGAGAAAATCGCCAACCAAAGAAAAGACTTTCTTCATAAACAGTCTTATAGACTCGCAAACCAATACGATTGCGTCATTATTGAAGACCTCGATATGAAAGGGATGTCTCAAGCATTGAAGTTTGGTAAAAGTGTAGCTGATAATGCCTGGGGGAGGTTCACATCCTATTTAGAGTACAAGTTAAAAGAACAAGGAAAGAAACTAATCAAGATTGATAAATGGTTTCCTTCTTCAAAAACGTGCTCAAATTGCGGTCAAATCAAGGAAGAATTGACGCTTTCTGACCGAGTGTTCCATTGTCATTGTGGATTCTCATCCGATCGTGATTGGAATGCGTCAATCAATATCAAAAACGAAGGTATTCGAAAGCTTACATAAAGGAAACAAGAACTCTTGGTTCACGAGGGATCGCCTAGTCCATTAGAGACCATTAGGTTTCTGTACCTAGGAAGCATCCACCTCTAATCGCTAGAGTAGGTGGTATGTAGTTCACTAGAGAAGTGAGTCAATTTCATTATAGTGTGTGTTTAAAAAGTAGGGAAAAAAGGGCGCTGAATAGAAAAGCTGAAACCCTTTGTAAGTCCATCATCTAAGAACAGCCGCGTCCTGCGGCTAACAATGATGCTAGCACATCGTGTGCATCGCCGACAAGCATAAGGCGAACATAACGTGAAGGTGTTCTTTACCTTCACTAAGTGTTTGACTTATGACCTCGAGGGTGTAAGGGGTGAAGCTAGACAGGAACGAGGCGGTCTACTTAAGGATCACAGGCTAAGAACAACCACATCGCACGAGTTAACGCCTGCGCTAGCACTTCGTGTGCGCATGAGGAGCGGAAAAGCAACCAACAAAGTTATTCAACCGACCACTACGGAACATCATCTAAGTTCAGCCACTTCCTTTGGCTAACGATGATGCTAGGCCATCCAGGCCATCGTAGGACTTTTTAAACAACCTCTTATAGAAAACAAGAAAATAGATTTAATTTTTGAATACATCGTTGGTACTTTTTATTTTTGAGTTATGAAATTGATTCGAGTAATCATATTAAAGGAAAAGAGGGGGGAGGTCAAAGGTATTTAGGGTCTTACATTGTACATACTGTTATTATACTCTGTTAGGATAGACAGAGAGTTATCAATAAGATAAGATCAACTATACGATCATTTTTTCAAAGGAGATATCCACCCACATGCTTACGAATTTGAAACCATTCATCAAGACTAATTGGGAAAAACAGCAGTTTTCTCATTTCACTACTATTCAAGAAAAATCAATTCCCCTTATTATAGAGGGAAAAGACGTTATTGCTCAATCTCCAACAGGGACAGGAAAGACGTTAGCCTACTTGTTGCCGCTTTTACATAACATTGATTCAGAAAGCAAAGCCACTCAAGCCGTTATTTTAGCTTCTTCCCAAGAGTTGTAATGCAAATTTTAAAAGAAATTCAAACATGGGGAGAAGGCAGTGGCATTCGATCTGCTTCCATGATAGGTGGAGCAAACGTTAAAAGGCAGCTTGAAAAACTAAAGAAAAACCCTCATATCATTGTTGGGACACCAGGACGAGTGTTTGAACTCATTCAAAAGAAAAAACTGAAGATGCATGAGGTGAAAACGATTGTGTTAGATGAAGGCGATCAACTTTTAACACATGAACATGTATCAACAATTAAAAGCATCATCAAATCTTCTTTAGCTGATAGGCAAGTATTGTTGTTTTCAGCTACTTTACCAAAAGAAACGGAAGAAAAAGCAAAAGAGCTGACGAATGAAGCCACCATTATTAAAATTGACAAGGATGAATCGATTAACACAGCTGCTATCGACCATGTTTACTTTAAAGCAGAGCAAAGAGACAAAATGGCTGTTTTAGAAAAGCTATCGCGATTAGAAGACGTTAAAATTCTAGTCTTCATGAAAGATATAGGGCAAATAAATGTGGCGGCGGAAAAGCTATCATTTAAACAAATTGACGTATCACTTCTTCATAGTGAGCTGAACAAAGATAAGCGAAAAAAAGCCATGAAAGATTTTCGACAAGGCCAAACAAATATGCTCCTAGCAACAGATGTTGCGGCTAGAGGGCTGGATATCAAAGCCATCACCCATGTGGTTCATTTTGATTTCCCTAAAAGTCTCGAACAATATGTTCATCGTTCTGGTCGTACGGGAAGATTTGGAGCTGAAGGTACCGTTATATCTATTATTAATCATAAAGAAGAAAGAGATTTAGAAAGAATGGCAAAAAAAGCTTGGTTTCAAGGCGGAAGAAAAACGCTTTTATCATGGGGAAATTGTTGACGCATAAAACGAAACCATCAGTTGAGGAAAACTCACTGATGGTTTGTTTTTTTACTTGTAACTTCAATTAACTCTTCTATAGATTCTTCTCCTAAGTATTCGATATAGTAAACAACATTCTCTTTTCTTGCAATGATGGCCTTTTTGAGACCGTCTTCATTTATCCACAGTTCATCAAAAGTACGATTATCCAGTGGTTGAAAATTTTTATTGAATGATCTTTTGTCCATTAAATCATTAACAAAACGCTTTGCTAACCAAGTGGTTTTTATGTCGTATCGCTCAGATATAAGAGATGGTCGGTACTCCATATTCATGTGATTCCACTGTCTATCTTTAAATTCAACTACTTCATATAACTCTTCATAAGCATGGACGAAAAGACTTGAATCTTTTAAAAAATAGCTTTCGTGATCATCTCTTTCATAGTTAGCTTCATTATTGATATCGTCCATTCCGACAACTGATAAGTTCTCATCTAATATTTTATGGTAACGATCATCATCATTTGTATTTAATAGATTACTCCAAGCGAATCCATTCAAAATTAGCACAAACGCCAACATAATGACTCCTTTTAGATTATATTGAAACCTTTTTTTTCTTATAATTTGTACGATGGTTGAGAAAAACACCAGACCTTAATTTGTTGATTAGCTTTTGTGTATGGAAGACGTTTGCTATCATGTTGAGTGATAGAATGAAGAAGAAGAGAGAAATACAAAAAATAAATACCATATTATTATTTAAATAGCTCGTCACAGGATTTCTATAAATTAAAAATAGATTTAAAAAATAGATGATTGTAACAACGGCGAATGAGACCGTATTTGTGATGGCTTTTTTTTTCAAACGATTGAACACTTTTGCTTGTTCTTTTGGTTCAGCATATAGCTCCTCCATTTTCCCTCTAAATATAAGAATTACATCGCTACGATCAACATATTCCCACCCTTCTTGTTTGAAAAGCTCAATCTTATCTTTATACGTACTGTTATTCTCTTTGATATCAATTCGGTAGTTGATGGTTTCGGGTTCACATTGTTCAAAAGTAGCCCATAAACTATTGATTTTAATCAGCTTCCACCCTTGTTTCGCCATGTCTGTCAGCCAAGACTCGTATTCTTCAACATGCCACTGATTAAGTGAGCGGAATTTTCTTTTGATTTTTTTCTTCATTATAGTAACTCCCCTTTGGTTACTATTATTTCAAATGGCTAACGACATGACAACAGTTTTAGATGTAGATATTTAACAAATTTATATTGAACGAATGGCACAATTATGATATTCTTATCCTTAATTATTTACTAGAAAAGCGATGATGAGGAAAAGTAAATTGAATCTTTCTTTATACAGAGAGTGCCGAATGGTGAGAAAGCACAAGGAAAATCAATTGAAAAATGGTCTTTGAGCTGCTAGCTGAACTTCCCTTGGATAATAGGGAGTAGTAGGTGTGGCCGAGTATGTCTCTCGTTATAAAAGACAACGGTATAAGAGCTTGTTGCCTCCGTACCGGTTGAGGTTGATGATTTATTGTCAACGAATAAAGGTGGTACCACGGGATCCAAAGTCTCGTCCTTATTGTATGTTACATAAGGACGGGGCTTTTTTTACAGAGTAAGAAAGTATATAAATAGGTCTTTTTTTGGATGGTGCTTTTATTTTTGTCTAGCTCCAGCGCCCAGCGACTGGTGATGCTTCGTCCTCCTCTCTACGATAAGTCAACATCGAAGCCTGCGGCTTTTCGTGTTTCCTTTATCTCATGCGGGGGTCTATAAGCACCTGCGTCGCTAGATGGGCGCTTGCGCTTTTCTTATACTTTAGAATTAGGAGTGTTAATGATGAGTGTATTTATAGGTGGGGCTTGGCCTTATGCGAATGGGTCCTTACACATTGGACATATCGCTAGTTTATTACCAGGTGATATTATCGCTCGATATTACAGACAAAAAGGAGAAAAGGTTTTATACGTTTCAGGAAGTGACTGTAATGGAACGCCGATAGCGATACGTGCAAAACAAGAGAACAAATTGGTGTCGGAAATTGTGAATGATTATCATGAGGAATTCCTCTCTTGCTTTGAAAAATTAGGTTTTACTTATGATCATTATGGAAGAACGGACAGTGAAGACCACCATCAAACAGTACAAAAAGTGTTTAAAGAACTATTAAATAAGGAATTCATCTATAAGAAGGTTGTGAAGCAAACGTATTGTGATGCATGCCAGCAGTCATTACCAGATCGTTACGTAGAGGGAACTTGTCCGCACTGTCATCATCCTGCTCGAGGAGATCAGTGTGAAAGCTGCTCGAAAATATTAGATGCCGCAGATTTATTGGATAAAAAGTGTAAGAATTGTGGGAATGAACCATCAATGAAGGACTCGGAGCAGTTTTATTTTACTTTGAAAAAATTTCAGCCCTCATTAGAAAGTTACTTAGAGAAGGCTAAAGAAAATTGGCGAGACAATGCGATTCAGCTTACCGAACGGTATTTGCGTGAAGGTTTAGTTGATCGAGCAGCTTCAAGAGATTTATCAGTAGGAGTGCCGCTACCTGTAGATGGATATGAAGACAAAAAGGTGTATGTGTGGATCGAAGCGGTTTGTGGATACCTTTCAGCAAGTAATCAAACAAAAGATGGAGGATTATTTTGGACAGAACATACGAAAACCTACTATGTTCATGGGAAAGATAACATTCCTTTTCACACGATTATTTGGTCAGCCATTTTATTAGGGATAGATAAAAGACCATTGCCTCAATCCATTATTTCTAGTGAATATGTGACGCTGGAAAAGAAAAAAATTTCTACAAGTAGAAATTGGGCAATATGGGTGAAGGATCTACTGGATCGGTACCATCCTGATACGGTTCGTTACTTTTTAACGATTAATGCACCCGAAAATCGCGATGCCGATTTTTCCTGGAGAGAGTTCATATACAGTCATAATAGCGAACTTTTAGGTTCGTATGGAAATTTTATTAATCGTACATTAAAATTTATTGAAAAATACTTTGATGGAGAAATTCCTAATGAAAAGATTGATCCCGTATTAAAAGATCAAGTAGTGACTCTTTATGATCAGGTAGGGGAATTAATTGAGAAAGGTCAATTGAAAAAGGGAATAGAAGAAGTATTCTTACTCGTTAAAAAAGCAAATAAATATTTTGATGAAAGGGAGCCATGGAAAACGAGAACCGAAAATATAAAAGAGTGTAGGCAAACGCTGGCTACCTGTGTTCATTTAATCATAAATTTTGCGCAAATCTTATCACCTTTTTTACCGTTTTCCAGTCAAGAAATACAGAGGTATTTCCAGATTGAAGAGTGGAAATGGGAACCATTATTTATCATATGGAATGGAACGATTGAAAATGTAAAACCATTGTTTGACCGAATTGATATAAAAGTGATTGAAGAAGAGAAGGAGAGGTTGTTTAATAAAAACGTGTAGGATTAAAATTTTAAAGGGGAGAGGCAAATGGATTTACTTTTTTGGTTTACCATTATTCTTACTGGTTGTTTAATCTATGAAATGTATAAACTGAAGAAAAAATATCAACTAAAAGAAAAAGAAATCGAATTAGAAAAGAAGAAGATAGAGTTAGAAATGATAAAATGTCAAAATCAAAAAGTGTAATATTTATAAGGACTAGAGGGGCTTTTTATTATTAGGTAGCCCCTTTTCAATTTTCAAATAGGTCTCCTTTAAAATTCGCTTCTTGTTTCAATGCTTTGTTCATAGCAGTTATGGCTTCTTTACTTTTTGTACATTCTTTTCGTGGTTCAATTTAACTCGAGCATGCTGCAAGACAGGCTTTACAGATTCAACAGAGCGACCAAACCGGGTCATCCAATCATACCTTGGGATCATCCAAGTATGAAAGTGATGTGGAGTGTCTTCGTTATAGAAGTAATAGACATTTTCAATACCTAATACGTTTCTTTGAGCTTTACGAATTTTAGATAAAGTATCTATGTAATTGGATTTTTCTCTTTCTGTTAATTCATCGAAGCCTTTTACGTGCCTTTTCGAAGTTAAAATCACCAACCCTCTAATAGGATAAATAACGTCTTGATGGGCGTGAAAAAATTCTGTTTCCATTACTTTTCCTCCATCTGGTTCAACGATCCCTCCAGCTATCGCGCAGCTTAAACATTCCACTTTTATTTTTTTACCGTCAGATAAGGTAATCTCTCTCAAAGAATTTCCCTCCTTTTAAGTTTTGTAATGGGATTTAAATAGAACAATAAAAGGATTTTCATCATGTAATTATTGGTAGTTTAGGGATAGTTTAATTGGAAGTGAGCTCACTTTTTGTGAATTGCTCATTGAGTGAACGATAAAATTTTTCAGGTTCATCGACTCGAATAGCCACGTTGGAATAAACCTTTTCAATCCCATAAATAAGAGTTGCGTCTGTAGGGGTCTTTAATTCTATAATCATCTGAGGATAGAGCATTTCAAGATCTCTAGCCATAAATTCAACGGTCGTTTGTTTATTTAATTTTTTTTTCTAATAGTTGTGCATCTATATTAATAGCAGAAATGTTTTCAAGGGGAATCTTCATTTTCTTCATCAATCCCATGGACAGATATAGATGTTGGTCAGTTATTTTAATTGGGTTTAACCTTAGCGACTGTATGTCTCCTATGAAAAAAAGAATGGAGTATATATTCAATATGAGAAGCACGATTGATAATACCATTGACTGGTTGTGGAGCCACCAATGTAAGCTAATCGTCTCCAGTATAATAGCATGGATAATCATGACTCTAAATGCAATGAAACTGGTATTTTTATGGAGAGTAAAATATTCTTTACCATTCGGTGCTTTTTGTCTCCAAGACCCTAAAGCGTAGTAAAACATAAGCATTTCAGACACAACTACTTGTACTAGTGGATTTTTTCGTACATTTCCTTCCACTGCTTTTGGAAAAGAGTGTAACAAGCTATCTTCGCACATTCTCACTTGTTTATATATTTTTGGTAAGTAACGTAACAAAATCAGAAGGATTGTAAACTCAAATAATAATATGAAACCTTCTATGGCAAATCCAACGTATGTTAATACGATAAATGGTTCAAGATGGTTTTCTGAGATGAGGAATCTAGCTATAACTAAGCCAGCTGCCATGAATATGATAAATCGTTTAATGGAATCACTTTTTTTCTTATAAATGGCTAACAAAATCAATGGTACAAAAATGGCTAAATCAAATAGGGAGCCGAAGACAACCCATTTGCTTTCTGTGGGGAGATCTATTGGAGATCTGTATAAGAGCAGATTAGTAGTTAATACGATGAATACCAATGAAATTGCAATATAATGTCTTTTGTTTGTTTCCCATGCAAACAAAGAATCACCTCTTTTTGTTATCTCTTTAATAATAACTGAAATTTGGATATTTTCACACAGTTGAAATCGTTTTTTTCATTAATTATTGAACTACACATGATTGTTACCATAAATCTTTTCTTTTTTAGACATATGCTTGACCATTAATTATGTATGATCTTTAAGTATAGAAAGCATCAAAAGATAAGAAAGAGGCGATAAAGTTGAAAAAAGTTATAGCTGCATGTATGGCGATTTCATTAATTACAGCTGGCTGTTCTATCGATCAAGAAGTTGTTGAAGGAGAAAATACAGAAGAGAATATGGACTCACAATCAGAAAATAGTGCTACAGAAAATGGTGAAAGGCCAAGTGAAGAAAGACCCAATGGGGAAGGACAAATGGGTGAAGAAGGGATGACACCTCCTGATTTAGAAGAGATTGATCTTCCAGAAGGAGTGGAATTACCAGAAGAGATGACTTTACCTCAAGTAATTCAGTACATTATGGAATCTGATGTGGATGAACTACCAGATGGTATGACTATACACGAAGATATGGATATAAAAGGTTTTCTAGAATGGATAGAGGAAAACCTACCCGCTCCAAATCATGGCCAAGGTGGGCAAAGAGATGAAGGTCAAGGTTAGATCTATCCATTCTGCACAATTTTGATATAAAAAAACTAAAGGAACAGTCTAAAGAGCTCCTTTGGTTTAATATTTTATAGTTATTATCAATCAACTATTTTTCCTCAAGATAGATTTTAATTGAAAACGTTTCTCCATTTTTCGTTTTAAAGGTTACTTCCCCTGAATAATCTTCGATTGCTTCTTCAATAGCCTCATTTAATTGTGTTAGACTACTTTTTGTACCGTTAATTTTGAAGTTTATGTCTTCTTCTATAGTAATGGTCATGGTATCATCTTCTTCATCATCTTCATCATCTTTAAACAGGTCGACTACATAATACATGATCATATAAATTGAGGCTAAACTAAATCCTACTCCAACTGCCCCTAACCAACTAACAGTGATTTCATTTATAAACCAGATCGTTAAACTGAATAATAGAGTGTTCATGATATACATAAATATTTTTTCTGATTTCGTTTCGTGAGTTTGAAATAGATAACCCCATGGCTGGCGCTTCCATAGTAGAATCATTACATCGACTAGTAATGAGAATAGAAAGCTTACAAGTGTAATTTTCAAAGACATTTTAAAAAATGCAAAGGCTCCAATAACATGGATCGTTATTAAGTCGAGTTGATCGAAGATAAATAAATTTGCCGCAATTAATAGGAAAGGAATTGATAGGACAATGACAACTGCTAATAAGACAATAAAAATTATAACGAGGAGGAAAAAAGCATTTAATAGTTTTTTAATTGACATAGTGAGATCTCCAAATGTTTTTGTAGTTTAAGATTGAAAGTAAAATCAAGGACGAGTGAAGACTATATTTAGTTAAAATAAAGGAGGTCTATCAATCATTATTTGAAGGAATTCCTTCAAATAATGATGTCATTCTCTACATTTTCGTTTATGATAATTAATATATCATAAAAAGTTCAATTATTGTAATATATTAAAATGGTAATTGGTGAACATAGTAAAAACAAGTCTTAAGGGGGATGGTAGAATGAAAGTCAATGAAGGAGATCAATTCGTGTGGGGAAAAAGGTTTACTGAAGAAGATATACTTCAGTTTGCGGAGCTAACAGGCGATAAAGGCCGTCACCATATGGAATGCGATGAAAGTGGAAAGTTAATGGTTCACGGATTGTTAACCGCTAGCATAGGAACAAAAATTGCTGGTGATTTAAACTATATAGGAAGTATGCTTTATACTGAATATTTTCGGCCAGTTTTCAGTGGTGATACGATCGAATGCGAGTTAAACATTATAAAAGTAGAGGAATTAGAAGGCATACAAAAAGTTTCTCTTGAGAGCGTCTATAAGAATCAAAAAGGGAAAATAGTGATGCAAGCAAAAAGCGAGGGGATTATTAGAAACTAGAGTAGATTTTTGACTATCTACTCTAGCCTACCTTAATCTCTAATAGGTCTTTCTAATGAATGTAAATCTTCATCTAAATTAGTAAGCTTCTGCTCTACCACTTGTTGAGCATCTTTGATGGCTCCATTATAAAAGAAAGGTCCCAGCTCCTTTAAAGCGAAATCAAGGAAATTTTCTGCTGCCAATAAACCAATTTCTTCAGAACGCTCCGTATAAAAGTAATGTTGGATTTTTTCGATAATTAAATCTTTCTTTTCTTTAGGAAATTTCATGTGCATCGAGTTCCCCTCCTTATAAAGTACAGTTTTATTATAACAAGAATAGGAAGAATGAAAGAACGAAATGGAGGGGATCTAAACTCTTCCGAAGCTAACAAACCTACTTTTCCAGTACACGGTGGTGACATCAGTAAAACCTATACCATTTCTATTAGCGTCAAACATAAGATTATTTCCTACATATATACCAACATGTGTAATGACCCTTTTTGATTTACGTGTGTTTGTAAAGAAGACTAAATCTCCTTCTTTTGCATATTCAGTTCGAATTTTTGTGCATTGTTGATACTGTTTTTGTGCTGTTCTAGGAAGTGAAATCCCACCTTTTTTAAAAGTCCATTGCGTAAATCCTGAACAGTCGAAACCTGTATGAGGATTAGAACCTCCCCATACATATTTCATACCTATATATTGTTCCGCTTCAGAAATTATTTTTAAAAAAGTATCTTTTAACAAAGATATCACCCTAAATTAAAATGTTTACTATATGATATTTTTTTATCGTATAAATGCTTGTACTAATGACGCGAAAATTTAAAAATAGGTAGTTATAATTAAGATATAAGAGATCTAACAAAGGGGAGTTGTTGACATTGAAATATCATATTTTCATCAGAGGGAAAGTACAAAAGGTTGGTTTTCGAAAGTTTACAGCATCAGCGGCAAAAAAACTTCATATAGTGGGATGGGTTAAAAATAATGACGATGGAAAGGTTGAAGTTGTTGCAGAAGGCGAGAAAGAAAATTTGAATAAATTTGTAAAAAAACTAAAAAGGGGACCTTTAGTTTCAAAGGTGGATGAAGTAAAGATTACGGAATATCCTACAACGAAAACTACATTCAAAAGCTTTGAGATTATATAGATGAAAGAGAATAGATTGAAACAATGGATGTGGACTCTATTAAAAAAAGTGGATGGAAGTACCCAAGCTTTATAAACAAGTAATTTCTGTATCTATTACATTGATCAGTTTCGGATACTTACTATGGTCTGGTGTGAGTAGGCTAATAAAGATATCTAAAGAACCAATTCCCCCCATGGATTTTATGTTTATTATCGCTGCATCAGTCTTGGTGTTTATTGGAATGAAAACGTATTTACGAAGAAGTGAGAGGTGATGAGAGATGATTGGAATTTTAGCAGGGATGGGACCAAAATCAACGGCCCCTTTTATAGAAAAAGTGAATTATTATTCTCAAAAATTATATGGAGCACAAAATGACATTGACTTTCCTCATATGATGATTTATTCGTGTCCGACCCCCCTTTTACGTAGATCACCCTATCGACCACGCAAAAATGAAAGATGCGATTGTAAATGGTGCTAAACGATTAGAAAGTACAGAGATTTCATTTATGGCTATTCCATGTAACACGGCTCATTTGTATTTTCCTCAAATAGAAAAAGAACTAGACGTCCCATTGATAAATATGATTGAGGAAACGATTAAGGAAATACCGAACGATGTTCAAAAAGTAGCTGTTCTTGCAACCCAACCAACAACAGAATCGAACATTTATCAGAATGATTTATGTAAATCTGGATTCACACCTATTCAAGAAGAAGGTTGGCAAGAGAAGATTAATCTGATTTTAAAGGCTATAAAACAAGAGGACGGTTATAACCAAGCTAAGAATTTGTGGGAAGAATTACTGTTAGAACTAGATAGGAAAGTAGACTCGGTGGTAATTGCTTGCACAGACTTAAATGTATTAATAGATGATTCTTCTTCCAAAAGCATGATTGATTCCTCAAGTAGTTTAGCAAAAGCAGTAGTGAAACGTTATTATTCAGGTTCGTAAATCATAAACTATTTAGCATTTAAGTTATATTTTACATTTTAATATGTAAAATTTTTTTGAGATAATTAATCTTAAAAGGAATACTGGAGAAAGCGTGAATGTCTAAATGTTATTAATAGAAATCAAGCAAAGTATCATGAATGACTCACAAAATAAAGTGAGAAGTTATCAAGAAATTGCTGATATGATTGGGGTAACGAAAAACACGGTTACGAACACGATTAAGTTTATTGAAACTGGGCGTCCGCAAACCTCTTTACAAGCCATATTAGGTTATCATCAATTGTATGCTAGTTTAGATGATCATGAGAGGACAACTATAAGAGATTATGTCGAGAACTATGACTTAAAATCGAGTCATTTAAAGGATGTAATGGACTATTGTTATGAAAATGACTATTTTGAAGTTCTAGAATTGGCAATAAAAAAGAGTAAGGAAAAACCGTACGAAATGTCAAAGGTTGCTAGGCTTTATGAATTGTTGGCGAAACCGAGAATGCGTGAAATAAGTTATGTTGAGGCGTACGCTCAGTCCAAAAAGATTGATTACCGCCATCCGCATGTTGAAATTTTAAAGAGATATTTAGAAATTGTTTATCTTACGAATGAAGATGATTTTGTAAATTCTGAAGAAAAATGTATCGAACTAATGGGCATTTTGCAAAAATCAGATCCTCATGAATTGCCAGTAACAAATATTAATACCCGTGTGAACGTTGTTTTCTTAAAAGTTATGTTTGTACAGCAAAAATATCATTTAGTTAGAGAAACTGGGTTTAAGCTACTTGATGATCTTTCGGGAAACCGTTTTACTGCAATGGTATTCATCTATATTGGTTTATCCTATCAATATGAAGATTACCATCTAGCAAAGGTGCATTTTTTAAAAGCATTAGAGATTTACAAAAGGTTGAAGTTGAAAGGTGACTATATAGTAACGCAAAGAAATTTGGAGTTAACCTCTGTCATTTTCGATCGCTATCGTATAGAAGAGTTAGTTGATTCTAAAACAATCGCAATTGCTTATTGTTTGGAAGGAAGAATGAGAGAAGCTGATAAAATAGTAACCGAACTTGAAAAAGGTGACCTAGGTTCTCCGATTTTACTTATTTCTAGAGGATTAATCGAGTTATATGAAACAGGTAGAGACATCTACTTAAGATTATCAAAACTCAACTTTGAAAAGTGCGGCGACTTTCACTTTGCCGAGCTACCAATGAAAATTAAAGAGCTGTTTTTACAAAAGAGACAAGAGTGGGACGTTATTGATTTATAATGCGCACACTTTTTTCTGTTTTTAAGTAATGATAAATTCCTACACAAATAGGTATTAACAATAGGGTCAAAATCAATAATCTTATTTTTTTCAATTTAAACATTCATTAGGCTCCAATTCTATTTTTTCAATTTCGAATCATTTTATCCGATAGATGGATATATTGCAAGATTCTTCAGTGGTGAATAAAAAACTAAATGGTAAGCATAGATTAAATGGAACCAAGATATTGAGCTTTCTTTTCAATTGGCTAGTTTTAACCACGAACATTTTTCATTTGACATTTGTTTTTGGTTAGGATACGTTAGTAATAATATAATCGTCTAAGGAAATTTTAAACTTAAGCTTTAGCATTCTTTCAATCTCGTACATTGTTTGAGTGAAAAAGCGGTATTTAGGAATTTTAACGGGAGCTCTTACAAATAACTTGTTCGAAGTTAGTTGAAGTGAAACCGACAACATTCGAGATTCAATGATAGATATAATCATTGGACTTTTGAAGTTGTCGGTTTTTTATATGCCATTTTTTGAAAATTATAATAAAACAATAGGAGTGACATTAGAAGAATATACAAATAATTAAAGTGTAAACGCGTTGAGAGAGGAGAGTGTTCTTTTGTTAGTCTCGTTAAGTTCGTCATTATTATTAACCTTATTTTTTATAGCATTAAGTTTTTCCTTGTTAAGTGGTTTAATTTTTCTTCTTCCCCGAGTACCATTGAAATTTGTACACATTCATATTGGGATAGTGGCTCTTCCGCCCTTAGTTTCTATATTGGGCCTTACTAATATTAGTGAGAATGGAGCGATTGGTCTATGGTACTTAGATTCGTTAGCTTGGTTTATGGCTATCTTCGTCCTTATGATTGGTTTGATTATTCAACGTTTTTCTGTACGTTATTTATTAGGAGACCGTTATTATCGTAAGTATTTCTTTCTCTTCACGTTTACGACTAGCTCTGCGTCGATTGCTTGGTTAAGTGGCGATCTTCGTTTAATGGTCTTATCATGGGGAGCCACTCTTGTTGGTTTAATTATGCTTATAGGGTTAAACAAAGGATGGAGAGTCGCGAGAGAAGCAACAAAGGTTTCTAGTCGATTATTTTTATTAAGCTGGCTTTCTCTTTTATTCGCAGTGGTATGGCTTTTTCAAGCTACAGGTGAGTGGCAGCTTTCCGTCGCTCTGACAAAGGAAAGTTTAGCTCAACTAACAGCATGGGAGAAAACAGGAATTAATTTATTGATTGTATTAGCAGTAATCATTCCTGCAGCCCAATGGCCATTTCAAAGGTGGTTAATTGAATCTGTTGTTGCACCCACACCTGTTTCTGCCATTATGCATGCAGGTTTAGTAAATGCGGGTGGAATCATGCTAACTCGGTTTTCACCTCTTTTTAATGGTGATATAGCTTCGGTTGTATTACTTATTATTGCAAGTATCTCAGTCTTAATAGGATCCGGTATTAGTTTAGTGCAAGTTGATTATAAGCGGCAGCTAGTAGGTTCCACGATTGGACAGATGGGGTTCATGCTCATTCAATGTGCATTAGGTGCCTATTTAGCAGCGATCATTCATCTTATTTTACATGGTTTGTTCAAAGCTACGCTGTTTTTGCAGGCTGGTTCAGCCGTACGGCGTTTTGAAGTTTCGACTCGTGTTTATAAAAGATCATCCTATTTATGGGTCTGGATTGGACGTACGTTAGGTGTACTTGTAGGGGTTGCATTTTGGTTGATGTCTTCTGGAGATGGGTATCAATTGCTGAGCGCGTTTATTTTAGGCTGGTCCTTGTCCGTTTCATGGAAACATCTCGTTGCTTTTGGTGAAGGGAATTTTGGACGTATTGTTGGATTAGCAATCATAGGGGTTTGTGCCTCGGTCTATTTGTTCATTCATAATCTTTTCTATGACTGGCTATACACTTCTGTAAATCAAAGTATTCAGCCGAGCATGTCCGTTGTGATGATCGTCGTATCTCTTTTGTTTCTTTGTAATGCTATAGGGTCTTGGGTGGCTCGTCATCGTTCTTCTGTACTCTTCTCCATCCTTTACGTTTGGTTAATAAGGTTAGGTGAAGCAAAACCTAACTCAGTAGAAAGTCATCCAAACTATCTTAAACAACTTTTATCTCAAGGAGGTAATGAGTGATGGACGGAACGTCAGTGTTAACAAAAGAAGAATCCACAACACAGCCGAAGATCAATACGGAAAAAATGGATATTGATGCTTTAGTGGAGTCGTCCAGTAGGGTGATTGCTCCATTATGGCCGATCTCTACTGCAGCTCGAAATCCTTGGATGGGTCTTGAAAAGCAATCTTTTGAAGAGGTGGCAAGCTGGTTAAAGAATCTCCGTGATGTGGATATATACCCTAGTTCTTCCATGTTTCTTGAGGCAAAGAAAAAAGGAGAAATTGATGAAGCTCTTGTTGAGGAAGGGCTGCAGCGCTGGCTGGATTCACATCTTTTAACTATATCAAGGGAAGTAGCAGAATCATTTTGTCGTTCTGCATTGAAATTAGATTCTTTACCCCCTAACCTGGTATCATCAGTCAAGAAAGAGGAATGGGGCGCAAAATTTAGCACATCAAACATGGATAGTGCAATGCAGCCAACCCTTAAGTGCTCATGTTAAGAATCAAAATGGTGAAAGATTAGTTGAGTTACTGGATTATCATGTCATTAAATGGTGTAAATTATATCTTGATGATTCGCAGGCAGGATGGACTATGCCAAATCGTAAGGAAGGCTTTTATCGAGCGTGGCGTCGTCTCATTCAATATGATCCAGCGCTTAGTAAGACTCAACGTAAAAGCTTAAAACATTGGCCGAAAGAGGCACATGATGCTCTAAAGAAAGCCATTGATGCTCTACAGGTCCCTTCATCTAAGGTTCAGACTTACCTCGAAGGTCATTTGCTTTCCTTACCTGGATGGGCAGGGATGATGTTATGGCGCTCTCAACAGTTAAACCATGAACGTTCCCTTCTAACAGAATATTTAGCTGTTCGACTTTCAATGGAATGGGTACTGGTAAACTCTTATTTACCTATACAAAATCAAGAATCTAATCGAAATAATTTAAATTCTTATCTTGTAGCATCTTGGATTCATTGGGGCGGACTATCAATCGAGGATTGGTCGAGGATGACCTCTGTAGACCAAAATGAATATTTGACATTTGCTCATCAATTTGATGAAAAGGTACGTAAAAAGCTGTGGCTTGAAGCTTGGGAACAGACACAGAGAGATCAATTAAAGAAGGAAATTCTCTCTAAACAGCATGAGGCCGAAGAAAAAAAACCACCTTTAGCTCAATTAGCATTTTGTATCGATGTACGTTCAGAACCTTTTCGCCGTCAATTAGAAAAACAAGGTCCATTTGAAACGATTGGAATTGCTGGTTTCTTTGGGTTGCCGATTGCAACTAGTGAACTTGGGAGTCATCACAGTCATCCTTCTTTGCCCGTAATATTAAATCCACAGCACAAAATTAGAGAATGTGTGAATGAAAATAACCTTAAATCTTATCAACAACGTAAACAAACCGTTCAGTCTATTAGTTACACGTTTAAAACGATGAAGCAAAATATATTTGCAAGCTTACTCTTACCTGAGCTAAGTGGTCCTTGGTTAAGTCTACAAATGTTAACACGAAGTTTTGTGCCAAGAAGCGCAGATCGTTTCATTCATAACCTTCATGAAACGTGGTTACGTAAACCTAAAACAACGCTCTCACTTAATCATACTCATAACGAAGAGATTCCTATTGGTTTTTCAAACGAGGAAAAAGTGTTTTATGCACGTCAAGCTCTCAAGATGATGGGATTAACAGAAAATTTTGCTCCACTAGTGGTCATATGCGGACATGGTAGCCAAAGTACAAACAACCCTTATGCGGCAGCTCTTGAATGTGGAGCTTGCGGTGGTGCAGCAGGTGGATTTAATGCGAGGGTTTTAGCGGAACTATGTAATTTACCAGAGGTAAGAAAAGAGCTTTTTACAGAAGGGATTGAAATCCCTAAAGGTACCATATTTGTTGCCGCTAAGCATAAAACAACGGTGGATGAATTAGAGTGGGTTTATGTTCCTGAACTATCCAAAGAAGCAAAAGAAGCTTTTGATCGAATAGAAGCAATCATGCCGAACGTGAGTCTTAAGTCAAATGAAGAGCGACTAGCACAACTGCCGAGTTTTGAAACGAACCCTGAAAATCCAATGGTTGAGGCGCATCGTTATGCGGAAGATTGGAGCGAAATACGTCCTGAATGGGGGCTGGCTCGTAATGCTGCCTTTATTATTGGACAACGTGAGTTAACTAAGTATAGTGACTTGGAGGGTAGAGCGTTCCTTCATAATTATGATTGGAATAAGGACGAAAAGGGTGATCTTTTATCTAGTATAATAACCGGACCTGGAACAGTAACTCAATGGATTAACTTACAATATTATGCTTCAACGGTCGCTCCTCACTATTATGGGAGTGGAAATAAAGCAACGCAAACGGTCACTGCTGGTGTAGGTGTGATGCAAGGGAATTCAAGTGACTTGTTGGCCGGACTTCCTTGGCAGTCCGTCATGCGATCAGATCAGGAAGTGTATCATTCTCCTCTTCGTTTGCTGATTGTGATCCAAGCACCGAACGAATATATTAAGCGAATACTAAAGATTGATACTGCCTTTCGTGAAAAGGTTCAAAATGGATGGGTTCGCTTGGCTAATATCGATCCAGAAGGACATTGGCGAAATTGGTAAAATCCTTTTATGATCGTCGCATCTCACTGAAGTTTATCTCGTTTATTTAAAACGATTAGGAGGAGTTATCAAGAGACTATGGAAAGTAAAATGGGAGAGGTGTTTAGGAATCGTCAAGTGGTCATTGCCACAATGCATAAAAGGAACAAGTCATAGCTCCGTTATTAGAAAAGGAATTAGGTTTAAAGGTATTGGTGCCAGAAGGATTTAACACAGATAAGAATGAAATGGAAAACCGTCTTTCAATAATAGAAAGGCGGTTATTTTGATACGAGGCTACAATATCAAAGCCATTCTCTCAGTTTGTAGTACATAATCATCAATGGGATCATCAAATTCTTCAACTAGTTTAAATCCTTTGGAAAGATAAAAATTCTTTCCTTTTTGGTTGTCCTTTTCAACGTTTATATAGATTTTCTTCACTCCATTTAGTCTTTTAATTCCTTCATCTAGCAATGCCGTTCCTACTCCAAGACCCTGGAAATCAGGAAGTAAGTAAATAGCAAAAAGCTCAACTACTCCTTTTTCTTTAACAGGAGAAAAATTAGCAAATCCGATAATCTTTTGATCTATTTCAGCAATATAAAGATGAGAGCGTTCCATTCTTTGAATCATGCTTTTATCATTGTATGCATTTTTCAAAAAGTTCTCCTGTATGTGAGTGGGGATCATTCCTTCATATGTATCATGCCAACTAATTTTAGCTACGCTTTGTACTTGTTTAATATCGTTTTCATTCATTTCACGTATCATATATTTCATTTTCATAGCATCCTTTCTATGAATTTCACCTATTATAGCATATAATGGATGGGAATCTGCTTGGTATTGGAGAGTTTTTAATGAGTGATAGAGTGATACAAGAAACCGTCCGTTTTGTAAAAAACAAATGTTAGGTGAGGCTTCTGGACATGATTGGTGGCATATTGAACGGGTTTGGAAGAACTCACTCCTACTTAGTAAAAATGAGACTGTAAATTTGGTCGTTGTTCAACTAGCTGCCTTATTGCATGATATTGCTGATCATAAATTTCAAAATGAGACTAAGGGTAAGCGATGAAGATGTAGTTTCATAGTAAAGATTAAAGGTAAATATAATTGGATTTCAATAAAATCAATTGACACTAAGTTATTTTTAATGTAGTGTATTGTTGAATTTATAGCTCTCTAAACCTTTTAAATACTGATGGTTTAATGGACATAAAATAACAATAATTTCTCTAGTTTGAGGAGATATTTTTATGAGGAAAACAAAAGGATCTATAGAAGCCGAAATTAGTAAGGCGATTACTCAGTGGGAAAAAGATTTTCTAGGACGTGGTTCTGTTTCGGTCAAGACAGATATTGTTAGCAATATGATTATTGTTAATTTACATGGAATCTTATCACCGGCTGAATATGTCATGTGCGAAACAAAAGATGGATTACTAGCTGTAAAGAAAATACGTTCAGATTTAGTTGAGTCTGGTATAGATGAATTAAAGAAAATCATTCTTAATGTCACAGGAGAAGAAGTGAAGACATTCCATACAGATATCAGTACCCGAACGGGAGAAAGAATGATGGTCTTTAAATTATTTAAAAACTATGAAAAAACATTTGAATAAACAGGATAATCAGACAATTTAGTATGAATGAGCTGTGCTTAACTATACTGAGTTGTCTTTTTGATATTGTAATGTTGGGAACATGACCAGAAAGGAAAAGAGGTATAAGGGGATGAGTAACCACATTGATAAAAGAGGACGATTAGAAGAAACTCCATTTGATTTTCGTATATCCAAGAATAATACAGTGTTCATAAGTTACTATGGGAAGGAAATAAAAATTGTCAAAGGAAAAGAAGCGGAAAAACTAATAAGGGATCTCGAAGAGACCAACAATGAAAAAGAAGAACAACTTGTCTTAGCCAAAATTACAGGAAACTATAAGAGAGGAAATGAAAGATCCAAAGGAAGAAGATAAAAGAGCATCTTACTATATAATTTGTCAGTGAAAAGTTTTCATTATTCCACCAATGCTTAAACAACTGATTTTGCTGATAATTATTCAGTTTTCAAAAGTATGGTGTGAACGTCTAAACTTTGTTTCACTGGTAATGGTACAATGATGTAATAAACTAGAGGGATAGACACTCCAATATAATAAGATCTTATTTTTTTAATAAATTAATGTGCTAAGGTAAAACGGTATTTTTAGCATTTAACCTTGAAGATAAAACTGTTCTACAAAAGTATTATGAAGGGAATAGAAGGATTTATATATCATTCACTTGTTAAACGGCTAATACCCTTTCATATCATGAAAAACCATGGATAAGGCAGGTTAATCAGCTTTGAGAAAATCTACCTGTAAATGGTACAATAATAGAAGACATCAAGGAGGGGTATTTATGCATTGGTATGATAAGCTTAATCAATATTTCCCTATAGAAGAAATGAAGTCCAAAGAACATATTGAACTGTTATTAGACGAGAAGAGTGATATTTACTATAAAGATGAAGGTCCCGAACATGTTCTACTTTATGCGGAATTAGATGAGTTTGTGTTTATCGACTATATCTATGTGGCAAAAGAAGCACGAGGTAAAGGGCTTGGTTACAAACTACTAAAGAAATTGAAAGATAAACAGAAACCGATCATTTTAGAAGTGGAGCCTGTTGATTATCAAGACAGTGATACAGAAAAGCGATTGCATTTTTATGCTCGTGAAGGATTTGAACACGCTACCTCAATAGGATATAACCGCAAATCATTAGCTACAAATGAGACAAATTCATTAGAAATCCTCTATTGGTCTCCAACAAATGAGTCTAAAAAAAGCATCTTAAATAGAATGAAGCAAACGTATGAGAAAATTCATACTTATAAAGATAAACACTTATATGGAGAGGCATATCAACCTGTTGATCAAGTGCTAAAGATCGAAGAGGGCAAAGAAGATATTTTAAAACCTATTTCGGTAAAGTGAGGTTGAAGATAGTAAAAACCAGAAGGCGATATGTTTTCTGGTTTTTTATTTTACAGAGTAAGAAAGTATAAAAATCTGTCCTTATTTGGATGGTGCTTTTATTTTTGTCTAGCTCCAGCGCCCAGCGACGGGTAGCGCTTTCGACGCACAGGAAGTGCTAGCATCAACGTTGCCCACAGGAAGTGGGCGTCTTTAGTTGATGTTCCAATGTCTCTACGATAAGTCAACGGAGACGCCTCCAGGAGGGAGGTGGATCTACGTTTGCTCGCGCGACGTGGCTGAACTTAGTAGATCCTTCGCTTTCGGGTTTTTCGTGTTTCCTTTATCTCATGCGGCGATGCACAGGAAGTGCTAGCGTCAACGTTAGTTCGCGCGTCGTGACTGTACTTAGTTGACGTACCTTTTCACCTGCGTCGCTAGACGGGCGCTTGCGCATTTCTTATAAAAAATAGTGAATAATAGAATTTGTTACATATCTGTTACAAAAAAGATGAGTTAATCGTGTACAATTTTAAATGTGAGTGCTCTCACTACTACATAATGAATTAAGTTGAAAGGGGTTATCCCATGACAGCAATGGTGGAGCTGAAAAATGTAACCAAAACGATAAAAGGGAAGAAGATTATTGATGATTTATCATTCGAAGTAAATCATGGAGAAGTGTTTGGGTTTCTAGGACCAAATGGTGCAGGTAAAACAACAACGATTCGCATGATAGTTGGACTCATTGGTATTACCGAAGGGGATATATTGATTAATGGGAAAAGTGTCCAAAGAGACTTTGCTGATGCGATGAAAGATGTTGGGGCAATCGTCGAAAATCCTGAATTGTATAAATTTTTAACGGGGTATCAAAATTTGATGCAGTTTGTTCGAATGACTAAAGGAGTGACGAAAGAACGAATTGATGAAGTTGTCGAACTCGTTGATTTAAAAGATAATATTCATAAAAAGGTGAAAACCTATTCTTTAGGAATGAGACAACGATTAGGCCTAGCTCAATGTTTACTTCACCAACCGAAAGTGTTAATTTTGGATGAGCCAACAAATGGGTTGGACCCAGCCGGAATTAGGGAAATGAGAGATCACTTACGTAAACTAGCAAAAGAAGAAAACATGTGTATTATTGTTTCTAGTCACCTCCTTTCAGAAATGGAGATGATGTGCGACCGTATCGCAATTATTAGTAAAGGAAAACTAGTGAATGTTCAAAATGTTCATGAACAAATGGAAGAGAATGAACGCTCCTATTTATTTGAAATAGACAAGCTTGAAGAAGCCATCAGTTTATTAGAAGGTAAGGGGTATAGTGTATTGAAAGAACAGGATGGCCTTGTTGTTTCAACGAATAGAGAAGGCATTCCTTTTATCATTAAACTAATGGTGGAAAAGGATATTAATATGTACGGAATCAAAGAAGTTAAACGAACATTAGAAGAGCGTTTCTTAGAAATAACAGCGAACTAGAGGAGAGGTGAATAGAATGGTAAATTTAATTGCAAATGAATGGATCAAAATATTTAAACGTGTTGGAACGTACGTTATGATTGGTCTTGTCCTTTTAGTTATCTGTGCATTTGTTGCTGGTATGGTGTACTTTGAGGGAATGCAAACTCAAGAAGAACAGTTAGATTGGCGAGTAGAATTACAAAGTGAGAATCAAATGTTGGAAGAAAATGCTGAGTATGATGATTATTCTCTTGAGCAATTAAAGATTAATGAATATCGTTTAGAGAATAATATTCCTCCGGTTAATGAAACAACTGCTTGGACATTTATGGGGGAGAATGCTAACGTTTTAAGTTTTGCTGGACTTTTTACAATTATTATAGCTGCAGGTATTGTTGCGAGTGAATTTTCATGGGGAACTATAAAGGTCCTGCTGATTAGACCTGTAAGCCGTTTTAAAATTTTATTATCTAAATATATTACAGTTGTACTCTTTGGTATAGTAATTACCGCGATTGTTTTTGTTTTCTCTGGGTTACTAGGTTTACTCTTTTTCGGAACGGGCGATTCTACTAGCAACGTTCATTTAGCTTATAGTAACGGAGAAGTGGTTGAACAAAGTATCTTTTTACATATTGTTAAGTCATACTTGTTTAACTCCATTGATATCTTGATGGTGATGACTATGGCATTTATGATATCCTCAGCTTTTAGAAGTTCATCGCTTGCAATTGGATTGTCTATCTTCTTATTAATTGCTGGTGGGAATATCACTTTTATCCTATCCCAAAAGTTTGATTTCGCGAAGTATAGCTTGTTTGCGAATACGAACCTAACTCAATATTTTAATGGAACGCCGTTGGTCGAAGGAATGACTTTGCCATTTTCTATAACTATGCTTCTTATTTATTTTGTTATTTTTCAGGTTGTTGCCTTTGCGGTATTTATGAAACGAGACGTATCAATATAATAAATGAATTAGAAAAAATCTCGGTTTTAACCATCGTTAAAACCGGGCTTTTTTTGCATCCAACAATTTGAAAGCTTTTTCATGTACAGTAGGTTTCAGCATTAACGATGTGTAGTGATCCATATGTTGATTTTTTATGCTTTCGGTCTTCGAACAAAGGCCATTTTGCTTTCCTTTAGATGCGTTTAAAAAGACTTCATGAAATAAATCTTGTAAACTAGATGAGGTGAACGGAAAGGAGGAAACACACGTGGAAAAGGTTATTGATGTTCAATCGTTACGAAAAGATTTTAAGTCATACTCAAGTCGATCTGGACTTAAAGGTGCGTTTCGTGATTTATTTACACGTAATTATCAAGTGATCTCAGCAGTTAAAGACATTACCTTCTCTGTAAATGAAGGGGAGATGGTTGGATATATAGGAGAAAATGGGGCCGGGAAATCGACTAGTATAAAAATGTTAACAGGGATTTTGACACCAACATCTGGAGTCGTTCGTGTCAATGGGATGGACCCTCATCGTGAACGAGAGAAGTTTGTTCGAACGATTGGGGTTGTGTTTGGTCAGCGTTCTCAGCTATGGTGGGATATTGCTGTTCAAGAATCATTTCGGCTGTTACAGAAGGTTTATAAGGTTTCAGAAGAAGAGTATCAAGAACATATGGGACATGTAATTGAGTCTCTTGATATTGGTTCGCTTCTTGATAAACCAGTCCGAAAGTTATCTCTTGGGCAAAGAATGAGATGTGAATTAGCGGCAGCCCTTCTTCATAAACCGAAATTACTATTTTTGGATGAACCTACGATCGGTCTTGATGTTTTAGTTAAATTAAAGATTCGTAACTTCTTAAAGGAAATGAATCAAAAATACAATACTACGATTCTATTAACGACACATGACTTATCGGATATTGAGGCTTTATGTGAGCGAGTGGTTATGCTTGATGAAGGAAAAATTATCTACGATGGGAAATTGGCAGAGCTTCGTTCAAGTTGGGGAGATGGTAAGCAAATAGAATTTCAGTTCTTCGAAAAAGTAAAAAAGGATGATGTTGTTTCTCTGTTTACCGACCTACAAGTAGATTGGTCTGAAGGTGATCGTGACAATGTTTGGGTAGCCAATGTGGCGAACGATGAGCACGTCGTTTCTGAGGTGATTCGCGTAGTCGTTGATTCCTTTCGAATAAGTGATATTAAGATTCATGAAATATCTACCGAAGAAGTTATTCGAAATATATATGAAGAGGGGATTCTCAATGGCTAAATATATTGAGATGATCCGCATTCGTTTTTTAATGATGCTCGCTTATCGAACGAATTATTATAGTGGAATTTTAATTTATAGCATTAATATTGGTGCATACTATTTTTTGTGGAGTGCCATTTATGGAGATAAGGCTCAAATTGAAGGCCTTTCTGTTGTTCAAATGACGAGTTATGTGGCCATAGCTTGGATGGCAAGAGCGTTTTATTTTAATAATATTGATCGGGAAATTGCCCAAGAAATTAAAGAAGGTAAAGTAGCAGTAGAGTTTATTAGACCTTATCATTATTTACTAATGAAAACGATGCAAGGACTCGGAGAAGGAATCTTTCGTCTAACATTTTTCTCTCTTCCAGGCATGTTTATTGTCAGTTTGATTTTTCCTATTGAATTTTCAACTTCTGTTTCTACGTGGGTGTTTTTTAGTCTGTCTATTGTACTCAGTTTTATCGTGAATACCCAGATAAATTTATTAACAGGGGTTATGACGTTCTTTTTCTTTAACAATGATGGATTAATTCGTGCGAAACGTGTCGTCATTGATTTATTTTCAGGATTGCTTTTGCCGATCAGCTTTTATCCGATGTGGGCACAAAATGTAATGGACTTTTTACCATTTCAAGCGATTAGTTATATTCCTAGTATGATCTTCACCGGAGGATTTGCTGGAAGTGAAATAGCTGAGGCACTTTTTCTTCAATTTATATGGACACTTATCTTAATTGTGCCGATTCAAGGGTTTTGGATGATAGCGAAAAAGAAACTAGTAGTGCAGGGAGGGTAGAAAATGAATTATGTATCAATGTTCTTTCTTTATATCTCCCAATATATGAAAACGAGATTAACTTATCGAGTGGATATGGTGATGGAAATCCTTTCTGATTTACTGTTTCAAGGAGTCAATCTTATCTTTATCCTTGTTGTATTTGATCATACGAGTTTTTTGAATGGATGGAATCGAGATGAAATTATTTTTATTTATGGTTTTTTCCTTGTTCCATTTGCTGTGTTCGCTTCGTTTTTTAATATTTGGGATTTTAATGAAAGGTATATTGTTAAAGGAGAAATGGATCGAATTTTAACAAGACCTCTTCATAGTTTATATCAAGTGGTTTTAGAGAGGATGGAGCTTGAGTCGTTATTTGGTATGATCACAGGTTTAGCCATCATGTTTTATGCTGGAGCTAACTTAGGGTTAAGTGTGTCTTGGTACGATCCATTCATCTTTGTTGTACTCGTACTAGGTGGTGTATTCGTTTACGCGAGTATTTTTATTATGCTAGCTAGTATTAGCTTTTGGTCTGATAGCCGAACGAGCATCATCCCAATGATGTACAACATCGGCAACTATGGAAGGTATCCAGTTGATATTTATAATAAAGTTATTCGTTTTGTTTTAACGTGGATTTTGCCGTTTGCATTTGTCGGTGTCTATCCTTCGGCTTATTTCTTAAAACGAGAAGAATGGTATGGGTATGCTTTTTTAACTCCTGTAGTAGGAGCCGTTTTCTTTATTATTTCAATTATGATTTGGAACAAAGGGGTCACGAAATATCGAGGTGCAGGTAATTAATATTGAGGTAAGGGTCATCAACTCAGGGTGGATGGATCTTTTTTACAACTTCAAACATTCGAAAGGATTCTAACACATAATAGCCAATTATAGTAACTAATGATAAAGAGGAGTGTTTATGATGATTACATTTTTTGAATATAATTGGCAAGTTAGAGATGAATGGTTTGAATGGAGTAGTAATTTAACACGTGAATACTTAGTAGAAAAGCGTGTAGGTGGAGTAGAAAGTATCCTCTATACTCTTTTTCATATAGTCGAGGTAGAATCTAGTTGGATAAGAGGAATTCAAGGAAAAGAAGAAATATTGATAGAGTTTAAACATTACAACGAGCTGGAGAAAGTAAAAAAGCTGTCAGATACATATCGTAAAGAGATCATTAATTTCTTAAAATCTAGTTTATATGAATCTAGTAATGCCCTTATTACGGTTCCTTGGGATGAAGATTCCTATTCCAAAGAGGATATTTTACATCATATAATTGCTCACGAAATCCATTATATTGGTCAACTTTCCATTTGGGCAAGAGAAATAGGTTTAAAGCCGATATCAACATCTTTTATAGAAAGAGAGCGAAGGGGGATTAATCATTTTTAATCTAATAATATGAAGATGTTAAATCTTACCATTAATGTTAAAAGGAGACGTTTTATGGAAATCAGATCATGCCATAATGAAGATGAAACCGGATGGGTAAGATGCAATGGAACCATAATATAAAAAGGGTTCGCTAATACTCAGAACTGACGTATTAACGAACCCTTATATCGAAACAGCTGTTATATATGTGTGCTTCTTATTTATGTAAACGTTCTCAAGAAATAGAGCAGGCCTGCTTGTCTTTAATCAGTTCTGATAACATCGCTTTTATTTCTCCATTTGTGAAACCTAAACGAATGCCATACTGAATAACTTCTAACCATTCTTTCTCATTATTCATCCTACTCATCTCCCTTTGTAAGATCTATGAATATTATATAATAGTGTAGTTAAATTCTGAATATTCTATTCTATTCATTTTAGATTAGGAAAATAGATACATAAATAACATGGACATGGTCATTATATAGAACTTATTGCATGTTTTGATTCAAAAAAAGCTCAAATATGAACTATAATTAAGAAAAAGGACTCAAATATGAAAATTCTTTCGAAATTGAAAATAATGCTTATGGATTATGTCGAATCATGTAAGTGAGTTAATTCTGTTTCTTAATTTAATTGACTTATTGACGCTTACTTTAGTGGGGTAATATATTATTTAGATAAAGTATGCAGAAATCAATCTTTTTCACTTTTCGGTTTGTAAGACTAACATTTCTTGTTATGATAGAGAGAAGATTTTACAAGTGGAGAGATTATCAAATGAATGAAATTAAAACGTACGATATTATGGATATATGCTTATTAGCAGGAAAAATAATGCTGGTTAGTGGTGCGGAAACATATAGAGTGGAAGACACGATGACGAGAATTGCCATTTCATACGGGGCCCATAACTCTCATAGTTTTGTTACACCTACAGGTATTATGCTTTCAATTGAGGGGAATGAACCGACGAAAACGAAGCTCGTGCGGATATCGGAGAGAACTACAAATTTAAAAAAAGTGACGCTGGTTAACTCGATTTCACGGAAAATTGTCGCTCGTGAAATCCCCCTTTCTGAAGCTTATCAGCAGTTAAAGGATATTGAAAAAGAACATCATACATATCCTCTATACCAACAAATACTAGCAGCTGCTTTTGCAAGTGGTTGCTTCACTATTATGTTTAAAGGCTCTTTCATTGATTTTTTACCTTCCTTAATTTGTGGAGGAGTTGGTTTTTATTGTTTAGTTCTTTTTCATCGCTTGCTTTCTATCAAATTTTTTGCTGAATTTACTGCCTCTGTTGCTATCGGTATCTTATCTTATTTATTAATAATGATAGGGATAGGAGATCATATGGATAAGGTGATTATCGGTTCGGTTATGCCGCTAGTTCCAGGGCTATTAATAACAAATGCCGTAAGGGATCTCATTGCAGGCCACCTTGTTTCTGGCCTTTCAAAAGGGGCAGAGGCCTTTTTAACTGCCTTTGCTATTGGGTCGGGTGTGGCAGTAGCAATATCTTTGTTATAAAGAATGATCTAAAGACTGTAATCGGTTTTTATGAATAGAAAGGAGTTTTTTTTTGTTACCTATATTCATTCAGCTCGTCATGAGTTTTATCGCTTCTAGCGGATTTGCTATTCTATTTCATGCTCCAAAAGAGTCATTAATTAAATGTGGATTTGTGGGCATGTGTGGCTGGATATTGTATTTCGTGATGACTGAAAATCAACAGGACGCCGTATTAGCAACATTGCTTGCTTCATCTCTAGTTGCCATCATTAGTCAAGTTTTTGCTAAACGGTATAAAACTCCTGTCATTATTTTTAGCGTGTCGGGTATCATCCCTTTAGTCCCAGGTGGGTTAGCCTATGATGCTATGCGTCATTTTGTGCAAAACGACTATAGTGTAGCGAATGGATTAGCCGCAAAGGTTTTTATGATTTCAGGAGCAATTGCAATTGGACTAGTGTTGTCAGAAGTATTAAAACAAATGGGAGTCAAGCAGGAACAGACAATGAAAGGCTAACTTTTTTACAGAGTAGGAAAGTATATAAATAGGTCCTTATTTAGCTTGCGGTTTTAATTCTTGTCTAGCTCCATTGTCCAGCAACTCCCACGCACACGATGTGCTAGCGTCAACGTTAGTTTGCGCGTCGTGACTGTACTTAGTTGACGTTCCTTTGCCCCTTCGTTGCTAAACGGGCGCTTGCGCTTTTCTTAATGACACGAGGTAGCCTGTTATTTAGACTATCTTGTCTCTAGTTAGTTTATTATGGATACAGCTTCTGAAATAATAACAGATACGATCATAATTAAAAGGATGAATATGGAGATTGCTTTTTTATTTTGGCTTTTATAATCAATATAAATCGGGATAGCTGCTAAGATAAAAATGATCTCTTGAGCCCAAAGATAATATTCTAAATCCATCATGTTCATTAATAGAGGGGAAAAAGCGAGATAAATAAAAAGCATCGCAATACCGGTTTCTTTTTACAGAGTAAGAAAGTATAAAAATCTGTCCTTATTTGGATGGTGCTTTTATTTTTGTCTAGCTCCATCTCCCAGCAACTCGTAAGTTTTTCGACGCACAGGAAGTGCTAGCGTCAACGTTAGTCACAGGACGTGACTGTACTTAGTTGACGTACCTTTGCCCCTGCGTCGCTAGACGGGCGCTTGCGCTTTTCTTATTGTGTATCATAAATGAACTCCCCATGTATTATAGTCTTTAGATATCATTATATCAAAAATTACGTGTTTAAGAGATGGGATTAACTGTCGTTATATGTCCAAATATTTATAAGATTGTCTATAATAAGATTATCGTCTATAATTTTAGAATAGTATAAAAACTAAAAAAGGAGGACGAGCGGTTTGGGAGAATTTTTTAAAAGTTTCATTGATGGTTTAAATGGGATTTTATGGAGTAATCCTATTATTTATTTACTTCTTGGTATTGGCTTAATATTTTCTATCCTAACGAGGTTCTTGCAGGTTAGACACTTTAAAGAAATGATTCGTTTAATGTTTAAAGGGAAGAGTTCAGAATCAGGGGTTTCTTCTTTCCAAGCATTGGCTATTGCTTTATCAGGTAGAGTAGGTACAGGGAATATTGCTGGTACAGCAACTGCTATTGCGTACGGTGGACCTGGGGCTGTTTTTTGGATGTGGACCATCGCCTTTATAGGTGCTTCAAGTGCATTTATTGAGTCTACTCTTGGACAAATTTATAAAGAAAAACAAGATGGTCAATATCGTGGGGGACCTGCCTACTATATTGAAAAAGGAATTGGTTTTAAGCCATTTGCCATTGCCTTCGCATGTGCAGCTTTGTTAGCCATGAGTTTGCTTCTGCCAGGAATTCAAGCGAATTCGATTGCACTAAGTGTGGATAATGCTTTTGGTATAAATAGTTATATAACAGGAGCAATCATTGTTGTTCTTTTGGCCATTATCATATTTGGTGGAATCAAGAGAATAGCGTCTGTTGCGCAAATAGTCGTTCCATTTATGGCAATCGCTTATATTCTTCTCTCACTTATCATTATTTTTGCAAATATCAGTGAGGTACCTCAAGTTTTGTCGCTTATTTTCTCTAGTGCTTTTGCATTTGATTCGACGTTTGGTGGGATGATTGGTTTTGCAATTGCCTGGGGTGTGAAGCGTGGGATTTATTCCAACGAAGCTGGACAAGGGACAGGTCCACATGCTGCAGCAGCAGCAGAAGTATCACACCCAGCCAAGCAAGGGCTTGTTCAAGCTTTTTCTGTTTATATTGATACACTCTTTGTTTGTACAGCGACAGCATTTATGATTCTTTTTACAGGTTCATATAATGTTTTAGAAGGTTCAGAGGATGGAGCAGTGGTTGTTGAAAACTTACAAGGCATACCAGCAGGTGCAGAATATACTCAAGCTGCAATTGACTCTTTCTTCCAAGGTTTTGGAGAGCTGAATTCGTAGCGATAGCCCTATTTTTCTTTGCCTTTACTACGATTATGGCTTATTACTATATGGCCGAAACAAACATTGCTTATTTAACAAAGGGGCGCAAAAATATAATCCCAATGTTTCTCCTGAAAATTGCATTATTAGCCGCTGTTTTTTATGGAGCGATTCAAACAAAGCCAGGAACGGTATGGAGCTTAGGAGACGCAGGACTTGGGATTATGGTTTGGTTAAACATGGTGGCTATCCTGATACTGGCTAAACCAGCGATAAAGACGTTGAAAGATTATGAGCAACAGCGTAAACAAGGACTTGATCCCGTTTTTGATCCCTCAAAGCTAGGAATAAAAAATGCCCACTACTGGGAAGAAGAGCGAGAAGAAAAGACGAAAAGGAATTACTATAGTTAAAGTGAAAAGCTCTCAATCTACATTTAGATTGAGAGCTTTTTAACAGAGTAAGAAAGTATATAAATTGGTCCTTATTTGGATGGTGCTTCTATTTTTGTCTAGCTCCAGCGCCCAGCGACGGGTAGCGCTTTCGAAGCACACGACGTGCTAGCATCATCGTTGCCCACAGGACGTGGGCGCCTTTTAGATGATGTTCCATTTCTCTACGATAAGTCAACGGAGACGCCTCCAGGAGGGAGGTGGATCTACGTTTGCTCGCGCGACGTGGCAGTAGTTAGTAGATCCTCCGCTTTCCGGCTTTTCGTGTTTCCTTTATCTCATGCGGCGATGAACAGGAGGTTCTAGCGTCAACGTTAGTTCGCGCGTCGTGACTGTACTTAGTTGACGTTCCTTTGCACCTGCGTCGCTAGACGGGCGCTTGCGCTTTTCTTATAAGATCAGAAAGTATAAACTTTGTCCTTAATAAGACAGTGCTTTCATCGTTGTCTAGCTCCGGCGCCCAGCGACTGGTGATGCTTCGCCCTCCTCTCTACGATAAGTCAACATCGAAGCCTGCGGCTATTCGTGTTTCCTTTATCTCATGCGGGGGTCTATAAGCACCTGCGTCGCTAGACGGGCGCTTGCGCCTTTCTTAAAAGATAAGAAAGTATATAATTTCGGGTCTACCACAGTCTTAGAAACTGTGGTATTTTGATGTCATGGAGAATAATATATTAAAACAAATTTTCTTTGATAAACATAACCATTGGGATCACTTTCAAAAGAAACATGGAGCTAAAATCCGTCCAATAGTAAGAAAGGAAATAGAGAAATTCAGAGGGTGTGGGAATCCCAAAAATGGATTTAAGCTATTTGTTTGTGAAGGTTGCCATGATGTCAGGAAGGTTCCGTATCGTTGTAAGGGGCGATTTTGTACCACTTGTTCAGTAGGAGAAAGCGAAGAATGGAGTCGACTACTAACAGAAGAGGTCTTACAGGTGAATCATCGTCATGTCATCTTTACAATTGATGAAGGACTGCGTGATGTGTTTTTGCTTCATCGCCATCTGTTAAAAGATTTGATGGACGAGGCAGCGCGATTAATCATGGATTTTTTCAAAAAGAAAGCGAAAGTGACCCCTGGAATCATATCAGGCTTACATACTTTCGGATCCAGAGTGAATTTCAATCCCCATGTACATATGCTAGTGACGATGGGAGGTCTTACGAAAAAGGGGGAATGGAAACAGTACGATTATCTGCCATTTGAAATGTTAAGAAAGCAGTGGCAGACCGTGGTGTTAAAGTTCATACGCAGAGGTGTGTCAGAAAAAGAAAAGAAGAGAATACAACCTCGATTACAACAGGCGTTTCACAATAATGGGAAGGGCTTCTATGTGCATGCGCCAAAACAGGAAGGGAATGTAAAAGAACAACTTCGCTATATTGGCCGTTATATTCGTCGACCTGCGATAGGACTGAATCGGATCGAGGCATATGACGGACAAAAGGTAACCTTTACGTATCATGATAAGACAGGCGGAAAAGAAAAAGAGAGAAACGATCAGTGTAGAGGAATTTATCTCTAGGCTTATTCGTCATATCCCAGATGAACAGTTTAAGACGATTCGTCATTATGGGATGTATTCAAGGAGATGCAAGGGCTTGAGTAAAAAGTCTTATGTCAATGGCAACAGAAAGCGAAACGCTGGATAGTGAAAGCAAAGAAAACAATGCGCCGTCAGACATGGAGGGAACGAATCGTATCAAGTGGTAAGAGAGACCCTCTTATTTGTGAAAAATGCCAGTGTTACTATGAATACAAGGGAGAAGTCTGTCTTGAAAATGGTAGACTAGAAATCAAGGTGGCCTTGTGTACCACGACAAGAGCCTATTTAGAAAGGGTGATTCATCATTTCACCAGTATCGAAACACCGAAAAAAGGCAAGAAAAAAAGAAAAAAATGGCCCAATCAAAACAGAGCATCAACTTTGTTTGTTTAGTGTGTCATGAAAAGAAGAGATTCCACAACAAGTGGTAAGAGATTTTGATTTAATGGATGGAGGTGATCCAGCCGTCCCCCCTATGTTCTCCTGTGAAAAATGTGGAGAAGACATGTATCCTGAATACTATAAAGGTATTCATGGGAAGGAATACAGGATTGAGGATATTCTGAGCACCAAAAAGGACCAGGTGTGATTTTTAATCACACCTGGTTTTTCTTAAACACTTATTGTTTATGTAGTCGAATCTTTCTTCTTTATTTCTAATTCACCTATGGCTCTAAAAATGCTGAATCCTGCATAAATCAGCATCAAAATTCCAGGTACAATCAGCAATAAGGCTGAACCTTCTTTTGATTGGGCGAATTCTAAAAAGTAACCTACGTACGGAATCGTAAATCCATTATATTCACCGACCACATTTTCAGGTAAGACTGGATCCATATCCGGCGCGTTATTGTTATCCCCTTTTGTTTCATAAATGACAGAACCATTTGCCTCAGTGACGCCAACAATTCTATGTGTAACTAATTTATCCTCATCCATTTTGAAAGTAATGACATCATCTTCTTTAAATCTGGTCATATCTCCACCAGGTTCGATCGCGATTATAGATCCTGTTTTAATTCCAGGCTCCATCGATCCTGAAAGAACAACCTTAAGTTGGTGACCAAAGATTTCAGGCTCACCTCCAGAAGCTCTAGATGAAATCGTGATAAAAAGCATTAAGATAAATATACAAGCTAGAATAACGGTAAGAGTTCCACTTATAATTTTTTTTGCACGTTTCATATTGTTTTACCTCACAATCGAATTTTTGAAATCTATTAGTTATATGTATTATTTAACATATATTTCATTGACTGTCTATACTATTGTCAGAATACTCTACTAAATGACTAGAGATCTGGTCAAAGGTAGTTGGGTCTTTTAGCATAACGGTATAAAATCCATTATCTTTAATTGGAAATTTAAGAGTGCGTTTTTCATCGCCTTGAAGATAAGGAATCGGTCCAGAGTCAATAAGTTGTTTTGATGTTTCCTCTTTGTCGGATGAATAATATAACTGGTATTCGAGTTCAGGTGATTGATCTTCACCTTGGTTTTCTATATTGATTACTAGTTGTGTTTGATTGTTAGTAGTTTTTACTTCAGTAGATAGGATATTGAGGGATTGAAGGCTCCAATTTGTAAATGAAGGCTCCGTATTTAGTGAATGATCTACTACGGATTGATCAACAAAAATAGCATTTGTATAACCAACATTTTTAATCATTCCAATATAAAAAAAAGACCATGCAAAAAAAACAAGAAGAATAAGAGGGAATGATTTAGATTTACTAGTATTGTTTTTCATAAACTTCATGCTAAATTCACTCGTTTCTTAAAGGATAGATAGTAAAAGTAAAGGTGGAGTTTCCTCCACCTTTACAAAGTCATTACTTAAATTATTTAGCTTCTCCAGGACCTTGCATTCCTTCGAATGTCCAAGTAAGTTCTAGAGAATCACCTTGGAATTTGTTTTGGTCTTTACCATTGTCAACAAATTCGAATTGAACTAATAAAGTGTCACTAGTTCCAGCAGCTAGGTATCCACCGAATGTTCCTAACCAAGGAACGAATACTTTTTCATAAAGCTCTGTCTCATCCATTTCTTTTAACTCAGATAGAGTTGTAAAGAAGATAGGTGTATCAGCTTTATCCCAGTTGTGTAAGAAGTTAACACGAATGTGATCACCGAAGTCTTCACCAGCGTTATTACCTTCAGCGTCAATTACTTTGTAGTCTGTATATAATTTAATTTGATCAATATCTAAAGTACCATCATTTTTTAGTTCGAATGCACGATTCATCCAGTCACCTGGTTTGATGTTTTTCACATCAATAATTGTTGTTGGTTGTGCATTTAAGTCAAGTGTACCAGCAGCAAAGCTACCGTTTACTTCTGTAGTATCATTGAAGTAAGCAAATGTACCTCCACCTACTAAAGATAATCCTAGTGCAGCTGATGCAACGCCTAAACCTAATTTCTTTTTAAGACCCATTATAAAATTCCTCCTTCAGATGTTGGTTGAACTGTATTGAAAAGTACAAATTAATCTTAGCAAATATTATCTGAAATAGAATCTTTATATAGTAGGAAAAATTGAAGGGTTAAAAGGACTAGAATCTCAAGATATTTGTCATATAAAGTAAAAACTAAAGGAAATATAGGTATATTTGTCATAGAAGGATGGGTATAATTTCATTTAATTTTCCTATAAATTTGAATAATATTTCATATATATCCTTAATGAGAAAAATTCTCAATCGAAATATTTTGTATTTTTAAATAATGATTTATTTTCTTTGCAAAAGTAAGTGAATCTTTATGATCTCCATGAAGGCAAATCGTTTGTACTTTTAAAGGGATGTTTTTTTGAGAATAAGTATCTACTGAATGCTCTTTTACCATTTGAATGGCTTGCCGAATAGCCACTTCATCTGACTGAATAAGTGAGTGCTCCATTTTTCTTGGTGTAAGCGTCCCATCGTTTTGATAGACACGATCAATAAATCCTTCACTCGCTGTTTTTAACCCTATTCTGTTTCCTTCTTTTACTAATTGACTACCATGAAGTCCATAAATAATGAGGTTTTTGTTTAGATCATATATCGCTTTCACGATAGCTGAGGAGATTATTTGATCAACGGCTGCCATGTTATATAAAGCCCCATGAGGCTTTACATGCTGCATTTTTCCCCCTTGAGCTTGAACAAAAGCTTGCAAGGCACCTACCTGATAAAGAATGAGTTCATATGCTTCTTCTTCACTTATCTCCATCTTTCTCCTTCCAAATCCATTTAAATCAGGTAACCCTGGATGTGCCCCTATAGCGACACCTTTTTCAATGGCAAGTTGAACGGTTTTTCTCATGGTGTGTGGATCACCGGCATGAAACCCGCAAGCGATATTAGCAGAAGAAATATAATCCAGTATTTGTTCATCATGTCCGATGTTATAATGTCCAAAGCTTTCACCTAAATCACAGTTAAGGTCAATCGTAATGGTCATTTTTGATTCCTCCCGAATAATGAATACAGTATGTTTATCGTTTGTAGCTGTTTAGCATATAGATGTTGAGACTGTGTTAGACTGATCTCTTGAAAGGTTATTCATTCACCAATTCTTGTTTGAGCAAGTTTAGGTAGATCAGCTAACGAGACTTGACCAATCATTGGATACCCGCCTGTTGTTTGCCTGTCAGCCAATAAAATGATAGGCTTCCCACTTGGTAAGACTTGAATGGTCCCCACATTTACAGCTGTTGATAAAACTTCTTGTTTTTTATTTAGTAATAGATTTGGACCATCTAGTTGATACCCCATTCGATTAGATTGAGGTGTGACGGTAAAACAGTTTGATTGCATTAGCGTTTTTGCATTTTGATGTAACCAGTCATAATGTATTCCTTTTGTAAATTGAATGGAACGATCAGTTATATAGGTGTATACGTTAGGTGATATAGATTGCTTCATTAAAGAAAAATGAGAAGGAGAACTGCATAAGGATTTTTTAATTTTTTTATTTAAGTCCGCTTCATTTCCGATATGAAGAATGTCGTTTTTCTGTAAAGGACGCCCCTTTAATCCACCCAGATTTGCTTTTATGTATGTGGATTTACTATTTAATTGGTTAGGAACATCAATTCCACCAGAAATAGCGATATATCCTCTCGCTCCTTTCAAGGTAGGTCCAATTTTTAATGTACTATTCTTCCTCACATAAATTGTTCGCCACATAGGAATTGACTGGTTTTCAATAGATGCTTGAAATTCCCCTCCACAAATAGCGATGACACAATCCGAGAAAAACGTCAATGTTGGCCCTGACATGGTTATCTCAATGGTCGTTTCTGATGGAGGATTTCCAACTAGAATATTGGATAGTTGATGTGCCAAAGGATCCATAGCTCCGCTAACAACAACACCGAATTGTTGATAACCATGCCTTCCTATATCTTGAATGGTTGAAAACAATCCAGGTTTTTCGACGAGTATCATCGTTGTTTTTCCTCCAGACGTTTAAACGTTGCTATATCAATTGGGATAAATTGAATGTGGTCACCAGCCTTTAAAAAAGAAGGCTTGTCTAGATGAGGTTGAAACATCTTTAAAGGCGTTTTTCCGATAATGTTCCATCCACCTGGAGTATCTAATGAGTAGATACCTGTTTGCTCTCCAGCGATGCCAACCGATCCCGCTTCAATTCTTTTCTGAGGAGTCGCTTTTCGTGGAGTTGCGATCCTTCTTGACATTCCTCCGATGTATGGAAAACCAGGAGAAAATCCGATCATATAAACAAGATAAGTCGTCTCACTATGAATAGAAATAATCTCATCTTTTGTTAGTTGATGATATTGTGTGAGATGTTGTAAGTCTGGCGAGAACGGTTCCTCATAGCAAACTGGAATCTCATTTATCCTTATATCGGTCTTTTTTTCTACTTGTAGATCATTAAGCAAAGGTTGAATCGTTTGACAAACCCATTGAAAGGGAGACACGACTTGTCGAAACAACTTTAGTAAATCATAATAAAGGGTAACTGCCGTATAAGATGGAACAAGCTCAACTAACCATTCGAACGATTGATTGTTTAATTGTTGAAACACCGTTTGAACTTTATTAAATGTCTCTTCATTGATGTGCTTTCCTAATTGAATGGTTATTGCATTGTCACCCAAGGGGTATATCGTATAGTTCATAATGAACACCTTTCGTTATGTTTATAATAAAGAAGGAACTATTCTTCTAATGGTAAAGACTTTATATGAATGTCTCTTTGAGGAAAGGGGATCTCGATTTCATTTTGATTTAGTACTTGATAAATTCGGTAATGAAACTCACTTCTTAAGGTGATATATTCATATGGATTTGAAATCCATACAAATAACTCAAAGTTTAACGAAGAATCGCCAAATTCAATAAAGTTAAGGTAAGGCTTTGGTTTTAATAAAACAGCAGGGGTATTCTGTGCTTCATCATGCACGAGTTGTATGATGAGCTCTTTTAATCGTTCAGCATCTGTCCCATAGGCGACGCCGAAAGGGATGACTAGTTTGAGTTTAGAATCACTATAGGAGCGGTTAATGACATGTTCTTCTAAAAAATACGAATTTGGGATAATAATATGTTCATTATGGAGAGTCTTCACAACGGTAGCTCTCATTTTAATTTGTTTAACATCGCCAATAATATCATCAATGATGATTCTGTCCCCAACTTCGATCGGACGTTCAAATAATAAAATAATACCGGAAATAAAGTTTGATGTAATGTTTTGAAGTCCGAATCCGATCCCTACCGATAATAAACCTGCAAAAACGGTAAGCCCGTTGAGGCTAACTCCTACACTCGAAAGACTGATTAAAATAGCGATGACCATAATTATGTAGTGAATAATACGGCTAAACGTGTATTGAAGTCCTTTTGTGACATGGTAACGAGTAAATATAGGCGGGAGTATAGCTTCCCTGATTGTTTTTGAAATAATGTAAGAAATAGATAGGATAAAGACCGCAACAAGTATGAGAGATGGAGTAACTTCTATTTTTCCAACCTTAATCCATTCTTTTGTCATCCACTCAGCATCTGCAAAATAGACCAGCATAAAAATGAGAATCGCATAAAATGAAAGCCAATTAATTAGGGTTTTAAATGCTTTTCCTTTCAAAAGCGTGGTTTTTTTAAGACTTAAAAGTAATATTAGCCTAACTACCATAATAAGTATGGTGATCGCTATTATTAAAATGAAATCAATAACATTGAATTGCTCTAGCCATTTTAATAAATAGTCCATTTCCTCTCCCCCCATGTATCATTCATCATATCACTTTCATTGGTCAATGATAAAGATACAGAGCTTGGTCAATCATTCAAAAAGAAAAGAGATGATGCACTTTTCTTGAATTGTATGTTAAAAAAAGATAACGTAGATGATAAGAAAAATATGATTTTAAAGGAAAAATATGAAAAAGGGGATTAGACATGAATGATAGATTCTTTACTGTTTAGTATCGTTTTAATTACTGTTTTAGGTGTTTTATCACAGTGGGTAGCTTGGCGATATAAGTTGCCTGCGATTGTAGTTATGTCCATCTCTGGCCTGCTTGTTGGTCCTATTTTTGGATTTATTCAACCAATGGAAGACTTTGGGACCCTTTATAGTCCGTTAATTTCGATTGCAGTAGCCATCATTCTTTTCGAAGGAAGTCTAAACCTTGATTTAAAAGAAATAAAGGATTTAAATAAACCAGTCTTTCGCATCGTCACCTTTGGTGCCATCCTTGCATGGCTACTCGGATCATTCACTGCACATGCGGTTGCTGGATTATCATGGGAAGTCGCGTTTATTATCGGAGGATTGTTTATTGTAACAGGTCCTACTGTTATCTTACCCATGTTAAGGCAAGCTAAGTTAAACTTACGGCCAGCCAAAATATTAAAATGGGAAGGAATTATTGTTGATCCTTTAGGTGCACTTTTAGCGGTGTTTACATTCGAGTTTATTAAATTTTTCACAAATGATAAAGGTTTTTCGATCCTCGGCGAGTTTTTATTTATATCTTTATGTGCGATTGGTATCGGAATTTTCTTTGGATATGGTATAGGATGGTTATTTAAAAAGGGGCATGTTCCAGAATTTTTAAAGTCTCCTTTTGTTTTTGCTGTTGTTTTGTTAAGCTTTGCTCTCGCAGAAGGCTTAATGCATGAGACTGGTTTACTTTCTGTTACAGCAATGGGAATGGTTATTGCCAACATGAAGTTAAACTCAATAGAAGATATGAGGCATTTTAAAGAAAACATATCAGTCTTACTCATCTCTACTATTTTTATTATGATTACAGCATCTTTAACAAGGGAAACGCTTTTTCAAGTTTTTCAACTAGAAATTATTCTATTTGTTCTTTTAATGCTATTTGTCGTTCGTCCACTATCTATTTACCTTTCGACAGCAGGAACCGATTTAACAAGAAATGAGAAACTGTTAATTGGCTGGATTGCTCCAAGGGGAATCGTCGCTCTCACTGTTTCTGGTTATTTATCTTCCTTGCTTATTAGTGAAGGATTTGAAGAAGCATCGATTTTGAACTCATTAACTTTTGCTCTCGTTTTTACAACGGTTTGTGTTCATGGGTTTTCCATTCGCTGGGCTGCGAGGAAGTTAGATTTAGCATACAAAAGTCAGGCTGGTGTCTTACTAGTAGGAGGAAATCCATTTACAACAGCCTTAGGTCAAGTACTTGAAGATTTATCTGTACCTGTGTTAATCATCGATTCTTCTTGGAAACGTCTTTCTTTAGCTCGAAAAGTTGGGATCCCCTCGTATAGAGGAGAAATACTTGCTGCTGAAACTGAATATCAAGTAGATATGACTCCATATGATTATCTTCTTTCAGCTACTGAATTTGATTCTTACAATGCTTTAGTTTGTACGACTCATGTCCCTCATATTGGACGAAATAACCTTTTTCAATTAAGTCTCGAAAGGCAAGAGACAGATGGACTAGACGAGCTTGGTCATACGGTTGGTGGTAGAAATGTTTTTAGCGAGAAGGCTACATGGGGTCGCCTTAATGCAAAAGTAAAATCAGGATATGTTATGAGAAAGACATCTATAACGGAACAATATTCTTTTGAAACATATTTACGTGATCAAGATGATGATACAGTATACTTATTTTTGTTAAAAGAGACAGGAGATATAGAGTTTTTTACGACTGATCATAAGTTGGTAGGAGAACCTGGAGATATTGTAGTTGCCTTGATGCCGCCAAGTAAAGAATTTAGAAGAATTAGAGAGAGGTTAAATGAAGAAAGATAAAGAAAGTTGAGTAAAGTGAATTTTTTTGTTATTATACAAATGACTAAGAACCACAATATCTTTCTTGTATAGTGCCTAGGCGGTTTGCCTAGGCACTTTCTCTTTTTGAGTAGTATTGGGTGGGCCTTTCAAAAAGGAAGATTTCTTTTATCATCAATATTCGTTATAATAAGAAAAATCAATAAAGGGAGGATGGGCAATGAACGTACATAAACAAATTGAAAAATTTAAAAAGCAACATGAAAACCGAGGTAGGTTGCTTATTCACTGTCCGGACAAACCAGGGATCGTTGCATCCGTTTCTACCTTTTTAAAGGATTTTGGTGCGAACATAATTGAGTCGAATCAATTCTCAACAGACCCATCTGGAGGATCTTTTTTCTTAAGAATTGAATTTGATTGTCCCTATTTAGTAAACAAAATGGAAAAAATGTTAAGTAGCTTTTCAGACATTGCTAATCAATTTTCGATGTCTTGGACATTAACACGAGTGTCTGATGTGAAGAAGTGTGCCGTATTTGTTTCGAAAGAACTGCATTGTTTGCAAGAATTATTATGGGAGTGGCAGAGTGGAGAATTGATGATTGATATACCACTTGTCATTAGTAACCATCTAGATGCAAAAGAAGTGGTGAAGTCTTTTGGGATCCCTTTTTATCATATTCAATCTTCGAGAGATATTCGAAAGCAGGTCGAGCAGGAACAACTGAAATTACTTAATCAATATTCTGTTGATTTTATTGTGTTAGCAAGGTACATGCAAATTTTAACTCCTGAATTTGTTGAACAACATCCAAACCAAATTATTAATATTCATCATTCTTTTCTCCCTGCTTTTGTCGGTGCAAAGCCATATGAACGAGCGTTTAAACGAGGTGTAAAACTAATTGGTGCCACCTCTCACTATGTGACGAATGACTTAGATGAAGGACCAATTATAGAACAGGATATTGAACGAGTCGATCATCGTCAAGATGTAGAAGGGTTGAAAGTGATTGGTCGAAAAATTGAACGAAATGTATTAGCTCAGGCAGTCAAATGGCATATTGAAGATAGAATCATTGTTTTTAAGAACAAAACGATCGTTTTTTAATGGTAAATAAAGTTTTTCATTTCTCCTTATGTAAAGAGTATTCCTCTAATATAAGGTTTTTTTTGTGTCGATTTTCATGTTTATTACATATTGTAGAGTATCCCTTTAGTTGGAGTGTGACAGATGAAAGCGAATTTACCTGTTATTACATTAGGTAAAGTGTTTAATCCCCGATTACCTAATCAATTGAATCAAAGTGAGCCACCGATTAAGTTGGCTGAAGTAATTTTAGAACCTAACAAATGCATGAGTACCTGTGCGTTATTGGAGTATTCACAATTTATCACTTTTACGATTTTTGGTTTGAATCCAAAGTTAGAAATTGTATATCGTCTTATTAGACAAAATAAAAAATCAACAGAAATTCTTCAAATATGGGATTTTCTTTTTGAATCTGCAACAATAGCAGAGGTTGCCAATATTCAAACAAATCAACCTGATGTTTTTAAATTTTGCGATTGTGATCTTCAAAATCAAGGTGAGAAACTGATTTATCTGTACCAAATCATTAGTATTAAGAAAAATTCAGTAAGAGAATTTGAACTTACTAACAAGAATGTGACTGGGAACGAACTAAGGAATGGAAAGAGCTACTTACTTTATAATTAGGCTTGAAAATATGAATTAAACGAGGAAGGTGAATATATTGGAGCTACAGGGAAGCTATTTACCATTCATTGTTCAGGCTAAAGTTTTTAATCCTGTTTTACCAATTAAGTTAAGTAGACAACAACCTCCAATTAAATTGACGCAACTATCCTTTGATGTACCCCAAAATATTGATATGTGTGTGTTTATTAGTTTTTCTGGTTTTGTATCATCAAATTTGCGAGGGGAAGATTTTAATCGTTTGACTTTTAGGTTGATTAAAAAGTGTGAAGGATTCACTGTGCAAAACCTCCAGGAATATTCCTTTCGAAGAGGTTTTGTGAATGATACTAATATAAAAGAGCCTGTGGTCTATAATTATTGTCAATGTATATCCAATCGCTTTATAAGTTTTTGTACGTATTCATTTGAGTTAGTTGAAGCAGAATTATCCAACAACTCGTTTTATAATATTTCAGAAAAAAATATGACCGCTCAAGTTTATCGGGGCGAAGAACAACATCAGGGGAGGTGTTGAGGTTGGAGTCATCTTGTCAGTCTTCATTTTTAAACTGTGGGAAAACTTATAAAGTATTAATTCCGAATCAACTATCTCTCAATTCGGTGCCTTTAAAAATTGCCTCTGTTAAAGTAGATGTTCAAAATATTAAAAATCCTCGTGTACTTATAAATTATTCTCAAAATTGTAATGTAGTTGTAAATGGTTATAATATACTTATTAGCGTTACTTTTGAACTTGTGAGGAAATCAATTCAAACAGGTGAGGAAGAAAGATTAGAGAAATGGACATTTAAAGTGTCTGAAGGAATTCCTACAGTTGTGGAGGAATTAGTAACAATTGAACCTCTGGTCCTTAATTATTGTGATAGTCTAAACAATTCCTTTGAAGATGCATTTATTTACACTATCCAAATTATAGATTTAAAATCTAATAATGCTTCATACACTTTAGATAGTCAACAAATATCGGCAATTGCATGTAGTGGTAGTTCTAACTAAAAAATGTTTTTTGAGACATTAAGAAAATTGGACATCCAAAAGTATTCAACTTGAAGAAGAACACAATCCTCGTAAAAAAGTTTGTTTGTTTTTTCATTCTCCATCTTTCCTAATGGATATTTCTTGTTCTAAAAGGTCAGGATGAGTAAATATTAAACTGTGTAACAACTGTTTGTGTTAATCAAATTTTAGACTTCTCTTGTAATCAAAAAACTAGGATTAAAAATATGTCAACTACTTACACAGATAAATACGAAAGAATTGCAGTGAAAATCAAGTGATTTTTGGTTGATATTTGTTTGTTGTATTGTAAATCCCCATTCTAAAAGGGGAATTTACAATAAACAAAAATTAACAAGAACCGATTTACATCGGTTCTTGTTAATAAGTAGAATTCAAATAAAAAAAGGATACATAAACCCTCCAAACCCTCTATATGGAAAGCGATATGGACGAAAGTAACGAAATCTTCTTGGGTAACCGTAACCATAAAAGGGAGCGCCGAAAAATCGTTCATCTTCTCCAGAAGGAACTAGCAGACTAAAAGAGTCATCATCTAATTCATCTATAATCCCTTCAACTTGTTGTCCTTCATTCGTTACAAAGATAACAAAGTGATGGTGATGATCATGACAAAACTGTTTAATTTCACTTTCTGATTTCTTTGTCATTTGTGGAGAAACATTAGCTTGTTGGTTTGATTGATATGGTGATACATTTGCTTGTTGATTCATTTGGTTTGGGGACACGTTCGATTGTTGATTAGGTTGGTATGGAGACATCATTGGGTTATTCGGATAATAATTCAAGTTTATCGTCTCCTTTCATATATATTTACAAACATTTATATGTAGCAGTAGCTTGTACTAGTATTCGATCTTCAGTAAAAATTTTAAAACAACAAGGGGAAAAGTGACGGAAATCACATCCACTTTCCTTTAAAAATTGTATAGTAAAAGAGTGTTTTAGCATGCCATTGCAAATGAATTTCTACTTCCTTTTCGAACAGGCTTCCTACAGGGAGCTATTCGCTATCCTTTCATAAGGGTAGCTTTTTTTTATATGATATGAATGTATAAACTTTGTCCTTTATAAGAAGGTGCTAAAATGATTGTCTAGCTCCAGAGCCCAGCAACTTCGACGCACACGAAGTGCTAGCGTCACAGGACGTGACTGCATTTAGTTGACGTTCCTTTTTTTTGGCGTCGCTAAACAGGCTTATTCCCTCGGTGTCGTCATCACTAGGAAAAATTCGTTTATAAAAGCTCGATAGTCAAACCATAAAGCAATATTATGAACAGGCCAATTTGCTTTATTGACTATCTTTCGAAAATCTCCAGAGCTTTGTCCAAAGCTTTCACCTCTAGTTGTATTAATGAAGGTAGGTGTTTCTTCATAATATATATTTTTTTTACCACTATCCGAAATTGCCCATAAGGTAAACGTGTCGTGAAGAGGGCTTCCATTCATTGAAGGATAGTTCTTTTTATAAAAGTCATTATAATAGTCAAATAGTGGTTTTATAATTTGTCCTACTGAATCATTTTGCCCTTTGTAAAATAAAGTTAATTGATTAATCATTGGGGTTGTCACTAACGCATATTCTGTAACGTCTAGTGGAATTAAGTAAACAGGTTTAGGTGCTAATTGAATGAGTAAATTGGCTGCATATGGATCTCCAAAATAATTAGCCTCAGCAACTGGGGTTACATTTCCAGGGACGTTAAAAGCTCCTCCCATAACATAAAATTCTTTCACTTCTGACATTGTTTTAGGGTATAACACGAAGGCGGTTGCTAAAGAAGTTAATCGTCCAGTTGAAAGGATATAGAGATCATTTTTGTAGCGTTCAATAATTTCATTAATTAAGTAAAAGTTTTCGTCTATTACGTGATTCGTTTCAATTTGAGGGATGATCGGTCCTAAACCGAAGGGTCCGTGAATATTTGTAAAGTAGTGAGGTTCTTGTCCTGTTAATGAAGAAACAGCGCCACTAATTATAGGAACATCTGTAACTCCCGTTAGATTTTGAATAAATTTTACGTTTGTCATAGCGGCTTCAAATGAGATATTTCCGTAGTCCGCTACAATTCCGACTAGGTTGATCTCCTCACTATAATAAGCATAAAGAAGCGTGATCACATCATCGATCCCAAAGTCGGAGAATGCGAGAACATTTTTCTGATTTCTCATCCACACCACCTCTTTTTAATAAGTATGGAGAAAAACATCAATAATTCCTAATTTGAAATAAGATTTTTAAATAGTCCAAAAAATGAATGTAGATTAAGAAAATCGCAATCACCCGTTTAGAAACGCAGGGAAAAAGGAACGTCAACTAAGTACAGTCACGTCCTGTGACTAAAGCTGACGTTAGCACATCGTGTGCGTCGGAGTTGCTGGGCAATGGAGCTAGACAAGAATTAAAACCGCAAGCTAAATATGGACCTATTTATCTACTTTCTTCCTCTAATAAAAAAGATCCTAATCAATTGATTAGGCTCTTTTTTGAATAGTAGATGTTCAATTCCAAATTTCTTCAACCCATTCGGGGTGATCAATAAAAGGATTGCGGTTTTGTTGATAATCCTCGTAAATGATGTCATTTCTTGTTCTTTCAAAATCATCTACTGGGTCTTCGTTATGCCATTCTAAAAGAGTAGATAGTTTCCCATGATAAGGACTAGAATCATTACTTACAAAATCATTAACCTCTAAATCTAGTTCACCAGAATCCCCTTCGTAGCGAACGGCCATATAGAAAATCATTCGAGCGATGTCTCCTTTTACTTCGTCCCTTGGTTCCCAAGAATCGCTATCATAAAAGGTATCATCAGCTTCGCCTTGAGCAGTACCACCATTGTCAAAATCTTTGTTTCCTCTGGAGCTATTGACAGTCATATCAGAAGGTCTAATGTGATGAAGGTCTGTACCTTCTCCTTTAGATGTACCGAAATCACCATGAGACTTAGCCCAAACGTGTTCTCTGTTCCAATCATCTATTCCATTACCATTCCTATATTTACTTTGTGATCGACCAGTATATATTAATATGACATTATTACTATTATCTGGGTCTTGATCCGTATATCGTAATGCATTCCATACATCATTATAGCTAAGTTCTACGTGATCATCAATAATGGCATGGAGTGATCTTTTTAATGTATCTCCTGTTTTATTCTCTGCAGATTGATAGTACTCTTCAATCTCTGAATTTACTGTTGATTCAGAAGAAAATTCAATGGACTGGGGTGATTTTAAACCAGCATGTCCATAATAACTAGTTAATGTACCGGTTACGGAAATTTTATCCGCTAATATTGATGAATTTGTATCAAGACCAAATGTAGAGCGGTAATCTGAAGTTAGTTGTATGTACAACATGTTTTCTGTTGATGTCTCATCTTGATCATCAGCAATGGCAATCGAATAATCATCTGAAAAAGACGAGGTTTGGATTGAACTGGACGAAAGTGGCTTTCCTACTATATATCCTTCGACCGTTTGAGATGAACCATCTTGATTGTTAATGGCCTCTTGAGTTGAAGAAATAGTCGTAGCTTCGTAAGTTGATAGTGGCATCTGAAGTAATGAAACTAGTAAAATAGCTGAAATAAATATTTTCACCTTTGACAAATTAATTCCTCCTAAATCCCCTTTGATATCACTTATAATTAAAAACATAATTGAAAACGCTTACTTTTTGACTATATTAATTTTATTGCATATTTTTTAAAAAAACAATGATTTTATATAAAATTTAAAATAATTTACTAAGTATATAAATTGTTTATCATCCTTTTACAAAGAAAACATGCCCTTGCCCGTTCTTATACACTTTATGCTATTATAGTACACGTGCAGGTTATGCCAAGAGTACAAATCATACATTGTTCGATATTGCACAAGCTTATCTTTTTCTGTTATGATACAATCTAGGTACGAACCAAAAAGGGAGTGAATGAAATGATTTTATGCGAATGGAAAGATTTCCATACAGATGCTGAAACTTATACACAAGAAGTATTTGAAGATTTAATTGGTGATGAATTCGAAGCTATGATGATTAAAGAAGAGGAAAAGATTCCTTCATATATATGGACTGTCAATTTTGTAGTCATAATAAAAAGAAGTGCACGCATGTTTAACGATATCTCATTTGAAAAGATCCCACGTAATCCTGTTTGCGAATAAATAGAGCAAAAGCACCTTAATTTGGAGGTGCTTTTTATATGCAAAAAATTCAATGAACAACACATGAAATGATCTGCTAATAGTAAGTGAACATGATTAAGAAAGGGTGAAGAAAAATCTCAGATATAATCATGTGTTAAGCGCTTACATTTTTACTTTGTTCAATAGTTCACAAATTAGACATACACAAATCGCTAATAGCGTTATATAATGAGTTCATAGAAAAGAAAATAACCTTAATTAAATTTTTTTAAAGATGTATGTGAAAATATTCACATACAAATTAGGAGGGTTTATCCATGGTAGTTGAAGAGAAAGTAATCGACAAACAAAAAGAAGCTCGTTTAATGGTTGATAAGTTAGTGGAAAAAGGAAATAAGGCTTTAGAAGAGTTTCGTGGATTAGATCAAGAAGCTATCAATGAAATTGTTAAACAAATGGCGTTAGCTGGTTTAGATAAACATATGCACTTGGCTAAAATGGCAATTGAAGAAACAAAACGTGGCGTTTTTGAAGATAAAGTAACGAAAAATATTTTCGCTACAGAATATATTTATCATAATATTAAGTATGATCGAACTGTTGGTGTTATTTCTAATAATGAATATGACAATGTAGTAGAAATTGCTGAACCTGTAGGAGTGGTTGCTGGAGTTACTCCTGTAACAAACCCAACATCAACAACCCTATTTAAAGCGATCACAGCTATTAAAACAAGAAATCCAATTATTTTTGCTTTCCATCCATCTGCTCAAAAATGTAGTAGTGAAGCAGCTCGTATTGTCCGTGATGCAGCTGTAAAAGCAGGAGCACCAGAAAACTGTGTGCAATGGATTGAAAAACCATCTTTAGAAGCAACGAAAAACTTAATGAACCATGATGGTGTAGCACTTATTTTAGCGACTGGTGGAGCTGGAATGGTGAAATCAGCCTATAGTTCTGGGAAACCTGCATTAGGTGTAGGTCCTGGTAACGTACCTTGTTACATTGAAAAAACAGCTGTTGTAAAACGTGCAGTAAACGATTTAATCTTATCTAAAACATTCGATAATGGTATGATCTGTGCTTCTGAACAAGCTGTTATTATTGATAAAGAAGTGTACGAAGAAGTTAAAAATGAAATGACGTACCATAGCTGCTATTTCTTAAATGAACAAGAACGTAAAAAAGTAGAAAAATTAGTCATTAACGAGCAATCTTGTGCAGTTAATGCAGATATCGTAGGTAAACCAGCTTATGAAATTGCGAAAATGGCTGGAGTAAAAGTACCAGAAGATACAAAGATCTTAGTTGCTGAAATAGAGGGTGTAGGACCAAAATATCCACTATCTCGTGAGAAATTAAGTCCAGTATTAGCCTGCTACCGAGTACGTAGCACAGAAGAAGGAATGACTCGTGCAGAAGAAATGCTTAACTTTGGAGGCTTAGGACACTCTGCTGTTATTCATTCTGAAGATCAAAAAGTATTAGATGAGTTTGGAATCAGAATGAAAGCAGGTCGTATCATTGTAAACGCACCTTCTTCTCAAGGGGCCATTGGTGATATTTATAACGCATATATGCCATCTTTAACGCTTGGCTGTGGAACGTACGGTGGTAACTCAGTTTCTACAAACGTTGGAGCGGTTCATTTGATTAATATTAAAAAAATGGCGAAAAGGAATGTCAATATGCAATGGTTTAAACTTCCACCAAAAGTATTTTTCGAGAAAAATTCTATTCAATACTTGTCTAAAATGCCGAACATTTCAAAAGCGATGATCGTAACAGATGAAGGAATGGTTAAATTAGGATATGTTGATAAATTACTTTATAATTTAAGAAAACGTGCTGATTATGTTCATTGTGAAATCTTCTCTGATGTTGAACCAGATCCATCTATCGAAACGGTGATGAAAGGTACAGAAATGATGCATAGCTTTAAGCCAGATGTCATCATCGCACTTGGTGGAGGATCAGCAATGGATGCCGCCAAAGGAATGTGGTTATTCTATGAGCAACCAGCAACTGAATTCAATGGCATTAAACAAAAATTCTTAGATATTCGTAAACGTACGTATAAGTACCCTAAACTAGGTGAGAAAGCGAAATTTGTTGCAATTCCAACTACATCTGGTACTGGATCTGAGGTAACACCGTTCTCTGTTATTACAGACAAAGAAAACAATGTAAAATATCCATTAGCAGACTATGAGTTAACTCCAGACGTGGCGATTGTTGATCCGCAGTTTGTCATGACGGTTCCTAAACATGTAACAGCTGATACAGGTATGGACGTATTGACTCATGCGATTGAAGCGTATGTATCTAACATGGCGAATGATTATACGGATGGATTAGCGCTTAAAGCCATTCAACTAGTGTTTGACTATTTACCAAAAGCCTATCATAACGGTAGCGATGAAGTCGCTCGTGAAAAAATGCATAATGCATCTACGATTGCAGGTATGGCATTTGCAAATGCGTTCTTAGGAATTAACCATAGTTTGGCTCATAAATTAGGAGCAGAATTCCACATTGCTCATGGACGTTCAAATGCAATCTTAATGCCACATGTTATTCGTTATAATGCGATTAAACCTAAGAAATTTGTAGCATTCCCTAAATACGAATACTTCAAAGCGGATGTTCATTACGCTGAGATTGCAAGAATGCTAGGATTACCATCTAGCACAACCGAAGAAGGAGTAGAAAGCCTAGTTCAAGCGGTCATTAAGCTTGGAAAAGAACTTAACATTCCAATGAGCATTAAAGAAAATGGTGTCACAAAAGAAGCGTTCGAAGCAAAAGTAGACGAATTAGCGGAACTTGCTTTTGAAGATCAATGTACACCAGCAAATCCAAAGTTACCTCTTGTAACTGAATTAGCAGAAGTTTACCGTAACGCGTTTAAAGGTGTTTAATTCTTTAATATAAATGAAATATACTTTCCCCTTCCCAAGCACCTCCTACTTCCCAACTGCAAGTAGGAGGTGTTTTTATGGCTTAGAAAACTTCTAGCTACCAGGCGTTCAGGAAAACTTATAGCGTGGTATTAAAAAAAACCTCACTTCATAGTAGGATAAAGATGGTTTCCCGACCACTTCATCTCACCATAGAAGGAGGTATGTCCGTATGAAGGACATGAATAGTTTAGCACACACAGCATGAAATTTTAAGTATTTCTAAATGCATATGCTTGCGCTTTTCTTATGGCAATTCGTCTCCCCTAGACGTTACGTATAGCTCATACCATTCTTCTCGTGTCATTAATTTTGATTGCTGCACTCCATCTGCGCACTTTTGAATGCGTTCCGGATTTGTTGTACCGATTACTGGTTGAACCTTGACAGGGTGACGCATTAACCAGCCAATGACAATCGCTTCAGGAGAAGTGTTCTTTTCTTCTGCAAGTTTGTTCACTAATTGAATTGTATTCTTTTCTGTTTTCGATACATTAGCTTGTCCTCTTCCAGAATAAATCCCGTTTGCGAGAGAACCCCATGCTTGGATTTGCACATCAATTAGTTTGCTGTACTCCAATAGTCCATCGGCAAAATAATTGTTTAAACCTATTTGTTGATTAACCGAAATTCCTTCGTTAACCCAATCAAGTTTTCGTAGACTCATTTCTAATTGATTAACAATGAGAGGGTCCTCAAGATAAGCATTCATTAGTTCCATTTGTGATTTGTTCATATTGGAAACGCCAAAATGTTGAACCTTTCCAGAGGATTTTAACCATTCAAATGCTTCAGCAACCTCTTCAGGTTCTATGAGTGGATCTGGTCGATGAAGAAGGAGAACATCTATAGAATCAATAGTAAGTCTTTGTAATATGTTATCAACAGATTGTATAATGTACTCTTTTGAAAAATCATACCTTTTTGGACCTAAGTCATCAGGAAAACGAATCCCACATTTGCTTTGAATGACGATCTTATTTCGAAGTGAGGGGTTTGCCTTTAACACCTCACCGAATACTTTCTCTGCTTTTCCATTACGGTATATATCTGCATGATCGAACATCGTGATTCCAGAAGAAAGAGCGGCATCAATGGCTATCTCCATTTTATATATATCATCTTGGGAATAATGGTCAGTACCCCGCTCTCCTCCAAACCCCATACATCCTAAAACGATAGGGCTATTCGATATATGTCTTTTTTTAATCGGAAATTGAGACATAAAATCCCTCCTTTTTATTTAATTCTAATGCTTTTATTCAAGTACTCCTTGCATGTAATTCAAGTAGATTGCGTCAAACTCATCTAGTGAGTATGGTTCTTCTTGATCATCCCACAATGTTTGGCATTGTTCAATAAACTGAATTGTTTCTTCACACCATTTAATATATTGTTTTTCTTGTTCAATCCCACGCTTCAAAACAGCGGAACTTAAAAGAATTCTTGCTTTCATGATGTTACGTTCTTTAATACTGAGCCATCTTTCTTCTACAAGCTTGTTCATTTTATTGAGTCGTTCTTTTCTTTCATTCTTGTGTATTTTTAGTTTAAATAAGACTTCCTCTAAGGGGAGGTTGTCCATAAAGAAAGATTTCATAAGAAAGGGATTTTTCACCTTTATAGGTTCCGGTGGTGAAAGGAGCCAATTTGTTAGTTCTTTTTGCCCTTCATTTGTAATAGAGTAAGCTTCCAAGGGTAATATAGGGTAACTGCTAAATCCTGTATTGTGATAAAAAATGTAAAAATTCTTTTTGCTCTCGATGGTGATATTTTAGAATGGCGTATGTGTGAGCTTCTGGTAGCTGAAACGAATGGGTCTCAACTTCTAAAAGCCTTCCTTCTAGTAGTTCTCGTCTTATGGTGGAGGATGGAAGATAAGAAATGCCTAATCCCTCACTTATAAAGCGTTTCGTAATATGAATCTGTGACACTTTCATCATTCTGGTAGCAGGATAAAATTGCTTTATAGTTTTGGATAAATCGTCCCAATAGCTAGGATGATTATGGGTTAATAAATAATTCGAAGTTAATAGTTCTTCTTCGTCTAGTGGGGGAGCAGATTCGAGATCTTTTCCATCGTGAGGAGCCACTAAAACGACTTTGTCTTTATACAGTAGTTCACTGTCGAGTTCTTTTTGATAGCTAGGGAGACAAGATAGGCCAATATCAACTCTATCATTTAAAACCGACTGTTCTATTTCACTAGACTCAATTATTTTTACAGATATTTCAACATCTGGATGGTACTCTAAATACTTCTTTAAAACAAAGGGTAAAATTGTATCTGCTATCAGTGGAGATATAGCAATAGATAGTTTCCTTGTGTACCCTTGACTGTATGTTTGAAGATCTTCCATGCCTTTCTCATAAACCTCGATTAAATCAGTTGCATGATTGAAATATCGCTTTCCTTCCTCTGTCAATTTCACTTTCTTTCCTTCTCGTAAAAATAACTTCACTCCTAGTTCCTTTTCTAAAAGTTTTATATGAACGGTTACGGTAGGTTGAGAGATATAAAGTTGGTCAGCTGTTTTTCTAAAGTTACAAAGCTTTGTAGCGGTAATAAACGTTTGAGTCCAAGTTAAATCCATCATAAACCTCCATAATTAATAATTTTAATCAAATAGTTTAAAAATATTTAATTTTATTAATTAAAATTATATCATACAATGTTGGTAACAAACGGAAAGGAGAAATGTTAAATGATGAATGAAGGTTTAAAGGGGATTATCGCATGCGCAAACAAAAATTAGTCATATTGATGGAAAAGAAGGATTACTGCTTTATCGAGGTTATCAAATTGGAGATTTAACAAAGAAGTATTCTTTTGAAGAGGTCGCTTTTTTACTTTGGTATGGTTATTTACCATCTGAAGAGGAGACAAAAATGATTCATGAGAAATTGATGAAGTATCGGTATTTGACAACGACAATGAAGTCAGTTATTCGATCTTTACCAAAAGAGATGGATATGATGAGTGTTTTAAGAACCGTGATATCTTCTGAAGGGGTTATAGACTATCAATGGAAACCAACGGTGGATCAAGCGATTCGCTTAACGGCTGTGTTTCCACTTATAATTGCTTACAGAAAAAGTATAGTGGAAGAAGAAACATTTGTTGAACCCAGTCCAGACTTTAAACATGTTGAAAATTATTTGTATATGCTAACAGGAAGTAAGCCCTCAGAAGCAGTAGTAAGCGCATTAGAAACTTACATGATATTGACCCTCGAGCATGGACTGAATGCTTCATCTTTTTCTGCAAGAGTGACGATTTCCACTCAATCAGATCTCGTATCAGCTATTACATCAGCAATTGGGACAATGAAGGGACCTCTACATGGAGGTGCACCAACAGGAGTCATTGCCCTTTTAGACGAAATAAAATCAAAAGAAAATGCAGAACAAGTCCTTAGAGAAAAATTGACCAATGGGGAAAGATTAATGGGATTCGGACATCGAGTGTATAAAACGCATGATCCAAGAGCGGTTGCCCTACGAGAGAAGTTGCTACACTCAACAACAGAAGGAGATAAATGGTTAGCCCTTGCTATACATGTTGAAGAGACAGCCATTGAGGTTTTAGATGAAGTGAAACCAGGCCGGTCATTATATACCAATGTAGAATTTTATGCTGCGGCAATCATGAAGTCAATTCATTTAGATCCGGAGTTGTTTACACCTACTTTTTCAGCTTCACGTATTGTCGGGTGGACTGCGCACGTATTAGAGCAAGCAGAAAATAATACGATCTATCGCCCACAGGCTGAGTATGTTGGGAGGATGGAAGAGGGGATAAAGTAATGTTATATCGATGATGGTTGACCGGATGGGAAGGGGAGTGAATAAAAGAGCTTTTCCTCACATACCTCAAAAGAATTGTAACTTTTGTTGTCTCTAACAAAATAAATAGGCTGTTCTCATTTTGGATGATCACAGCCTATTAAATATTCATTTGTGAATTCATACTAAAACCTTTTTTCCCATTAAGACATCATACGCATGTTTGACTTGCTCATCATTCGGAGGATCGACATGTGAAAGTTCATATTTTAAGCCGAGAGCTTCCCATTTGTACATACCTAATTGGTGATATGGGAGTACTTCTACTTTTTTGACATTGTTTAAGGTCTTTATAAAATCTGCTAACCAAGCTAGGTCATCTTCACGGTCTGTTACTCCTGGAACAAGGACATGACGAATCCAAACTGGAATATCCTTATCGGATAGATATTGGGCAAAGTCTAAAATGTGACGATTCGTCATACCTGTAAGCTTTTTATGACGTTTTTCATCGATCAATTTTAAATCTAATAAAACTAGGTCTGTATATTTTAAAAGTTCTTCTAAAGGTTGAATAAAGGCTGGGTGATTGTGAAAGCATCCTCCAGAGCTATCAATGGTTGTGTGAACACCTAGTTTTTTGCATTCTTTAAATAGCTCGATGAGGAATGGAACATGTAATAACGGTTCCCCGCCACTAACCGTGATCCCACCACCTGACGCTTTTAAAAAAGGGAGATATTCTTTTAAATCGTTGATAATTTCCGAAACGGTGATGTCTCTTCCTCCACGTACGTTCCATGTATCAGGGTTATGGCAATATTGGCAACGTAATAGGCATCCTTGTGTGAATACTATATAACGTAGGCCAGGACCATCAACAGTACCACAAGTTTCAATTGAATGAATACGAGTTTTCATCGTGATCAGACCTTCTTTCAATGTGGGGCTGACATGTTCATGCCAGCCTCATCAATATTTATAGTATATGCTAGTCTAAATAGTTGGTTCCACTTGATATTGGCGCTACCGCTTTTCTTGTTGTCCAGCTTCCGCGCCCAGCGACTCGTAAGTTTTCGCCCTTCTCCTTATGATAAGTCAACATCGAAGCCTGCGGCATTTCGTGTTTCCTTTATCTCATACGAAGTGCTCAAGCCCCTTCGTCGCTAAACGGGCGCTACCGCTTTTCTTGTTACATTGTTTCGTGGAATGTACGGTTAATCACGTCAATTTGTTGTTCGCGTGTAAGTTTAATAAAGTTAACCGCGTAACCAGAAACTCGAATGGTTAACTGTGGATACTTTTCTGGGTGCTCCATAGCATCCATCAATGTTTCACGATTGAATACGTTGATGTTTAAGTGATGCCCTTTTTTTTCAACATATCCATCAAGAATCGCAACGAGATTCATATCTTGTGTATCCTCTTCACGACCAAGTGCTTTCGGTACGATAGAGAATGTATTTGATACACCGTCTAAAGAATACTCATAAGGAATTTTTGAGACAGAACTTAGCGATGCAAGTGCTCCTTTTTGATCGCGTCCATGTAATGGGTTCGCCCCTGGAGCAAATGGTTCGCCTGCTTTTCTTCCATCAGGTGTATTTCCTGTTTTCTTACCATAAACTACATTAGATGTGATCGTTAAGATTGACATGGTGTGTTCTGAATTACGGTATGTTTTATGTTGTTTTAGCTTTTTCATGAAACGTTCAGTTAAATCGACAGCAAGGTCATCTACTCTTGAATCGTTGTTACCGTATTTAGGAAAATCACCTTCAATTTCATAGTCAACAACAAGACCGTTTTCGTCACGAATTGTACGAACTTTTGCGTGTTTTATCGCGCTTAAAGAGTCAGCGACAACGGATAATCCAGCGATTCCAGCGGCCATTGTCCGTAAAATATCACGATCGTGAAGCGCCATTTCGATTCTTTCATAGCTATATTTATCGTGCATGTAATGAATCACATTTAATGTATTAATATATAAACTTGCTAACCAATCAAGCATATGGTCGTAACGTGCCATTACATCTTCAAACGATAAATACTCCGTTGTTATAGGTGCAAAAGGAGGTGCGACTTGCATTTTTAACTTTTCATCCATTCCACCGTTAATTGCGTATAATAAAGCTTTCGCTAAGTTTGCTCTTGCCCCAAAGAATTGCATCTGCTTACCAATCGCCATAGCACTCACACAACAAGCAATTCCATAGTCGTCACCGTATTTTTCACGCATCATATCATCATTTTCATATTGTATTGAACTTGTTTTAATTGACATTCTTGCACAATATTTCTTAAATTGATCTGGTAATTTTGTAGACCATAACACGGTTAAGTTTGGTTCAGGTGATGGACCTAAGTTATCAAGCGTGTGTAAGAAACGGAATGAGTTTTTCGTAACTAGAGAACGGCCATTTAAGTCAACACCACCGATAGACTCTGTAACCCATGTTGGATCACCACTAAATAATTCATTATATTCAGGTGTACGAGCAAACTTGACTAGACGGAGCTTCATGACAAAATGATCGACAAGTTCTTGAGCGTCTTGCTCTGTTAGATTACCTTCTTCAATATCACGATCAATGTAAATGTCCAAGAAACTTGAAACTCTGCCTAAACTCATGGCTGCCCCATTTTGTTCCTTGATTGCAGCTAAATAACCGAAGTAAAGCCATTGAAATGCTTCTTTCGCGTTAATAGCAGGTTTTGAAATATCAAATCCATAGGCTGCAGCAAGCTGTTTTAATTCTTGTAGCGCTCGAGTTTGCTCACTTAATTCTTCTCTTAAACGAATGATGTCTTCATCCATTGTGCTACTTACCGTTTCATTTAAAATTTGTTTTCTTTCTTCAATTAAGAAATCTACTCCATATAAAGCAACGCGACGATAATCACCAATGATTCTTCCACGACCGTATGCATCCGGTAACCCTGTAATAATACCTGCTTTACGAGCTAATTTCATTTCAGGTGTGTACGCATCAAAAACACCTTGGTTATGAGTTTTTCGGTATTCAGTAAAGACTTTCTTTACTTCTTCATCCAATTCAAATCCATAAGACGTACAAGCAGTGTCTGCCATACGAATACCACCGAATGGTTGCATTGAACGTTTAAATGGTTTATCTGTTTGAAAACCTACTACGGTTTCTAATTCTTTATTTAAATAACCAGGTCCATGAGAAGTAATGGTAGAGACAATCTTAGTATCCATATCGAGGACGCCGCCGTTTTCTCTTTCTTGCTTCGTTAACTCCATTACTTGATCCCACAATGATAAAGTTGCATCGGTAGGGCCAGCTAAAAAGGACTCATCTCCTTCATAACGTTTAACATTGTTTATGATGAAATCTCTCACGTTCACTTCTGTTGTCCATTTACCTTCTTTAAAGCTTCTCCATTGTTCCATTTAAAAAGCCTCCTTGAAAACTTTGCTCACAATTGAGCATATTTATTTTCTAATTTAACCATACCTGAAATACTCCGCAATCAGTTGTGATATTTATCACATATTATTTGCTGTAGAAAGGTGTTCAGAAAAAGTTCATATTTCTCTATTAGTACAGGGTTTTTCGAAGATTTTGTGTTTTATAACAATGAACTAGGAAGTAGTTTAATAGAAATTGATTGTTAGATTAATTAATTATGATAGAGTCAATTAGTTGCGTATGCAACTAAATGGTGGTAAAATAAATAGATAATTTGGTTGCGTGCGCAACTATTTTGAAAATAGATCGGAGTGAAGTACATGGACTCAATTGGTAAATGGATATCGACAATCCATCGCTATAATCATATTTATATTTCTAGACAATTTGAAACCTTAGATATCGGTATTGGTAAAGGGCAAATGATGTTTTTGCTTTTTTTATATAAAAATGATGGGGTAACTCAAGACTATATATCAAAAAAATTGTACATTGATAAAGCTACCGTTACTCGTGCTATTCAAAAACTTGAATCTGAAGGTTTTGTGAAGAGAACGGTATCTCCGGATGACAGACGACAAAACTTAGTGTATTTGACGAAAAAAGCTCGAAAAGTGGAGAAAGATATATTAAATGTATTAAGAGATGTAAATGACGTGATGTCGGAAAACTTTACCGAACAAGAAAAAGATCAGATCATTTGTTTATTAAAAAAGATGGTAAATAATATGGTTACAGAAATCCAAGAGAAGGGAGTGGAAAAAAGTGCAGAGTGAATTAAGTAAAAAATTAGGGACTGAAAATATATCAAAGCTAATGGTTAATTTATCCCTTCCTGCTTTTATAGGAATGATGGTTATGGCTTTATATAATGTCGTTGATACAATCTTTATTGCTCGAGGTGTAGGAACTTTAGGGGTAGCTGGATTAACCATTGCCTTTCCTATTCAGATGATTATGGGAGCCTTTGCTTTGGCTATGGGTGTAGGTGGTGCTGCTGTTGTTTCCATTCGTTTAGGAGAAAAGCAAGATGATAAAGCCAACGAAGTGTTTGGACATATTGTTTGGCTCGTTATTTTCTTTAGTTTGTTATTAGTCATTATTGCACTTTTATTTTTAGAACCGCTATTACGAATATTTGGAGCAACAGAAGTATTACTACCTTATGCAAGTGATTACCTATCCATTCTCCTACTAGGTTCGATCTTTTTATCCTTTGCGATGGCGACCAATAATGTTGTTCGTGCAGAAGGAAATGCAAAAATGGCTATGTCCACCATGCTTGTTTCTTCTGTAATTAATATCATTCTTGATCCTATCTTTATTTTTGGTTTGGATATGGGGATTAGTGGAGCGGCTACTGCGACAATTATTTCACAAGCATGTGCAGCCATTTGGATTTTTACTTATTTCATGAGTGGCAAAAGTTCTGTTAGCTTTACATGGATTGGGTTTATGCCGAAACTCTCCATTGTGAAAGAAATAGTGGCCATTGGTTCGTCCACTTTTGTCAGACAAATTGCGGCGAGTGTTTCAATTGTAGCTATTAACTGGATGGTTCTTTTATACGGAAGCGAGACACAAATTGCAATATATGGAATCATTAATCGTATTTTAATGTTTGGATTAATGCCGATGTTTGGCATAGTTCAAGGGATGCAACCTATTGTTGGATATAACTATGGTGCGAAGCAATATAGTCGTGTAGGGCATGCGGCAAAGCTTAGCTTTATGGTGGCTACTACGATGTCTATTGTTATTTGGATTATCGCTTTAACGTTTGCCGAGCCTTTGATTTCAATATTTACTACCGATCAACAGGTAATCAACCAAGGAGCTGAGACGTTAAGGTTGATGTTCTTACTTGCGCCGGTGATTGGTTTTCAAATGGTGTCTGGCGGATTATATCAGGCACTAGGTAAAGCAAAAATCTCGTTTGTTTTATCAATTGCTAGACAATTGTTATTTTTAATTCCAATTGTATTAGTGTTACCCCATTTTATCGGAGTAATAGGGGTTTGGCTCGCCTTTCCAATTTCTGATTTCTTTGCCTTTCTATTGTCATTGTTCATTATCACAAAGGATAGAAAAATGCTCTTTAGAACTGATGATTTGAAGGATACATCCCCTAGCTTGAGAACGTCCTAAGCCTCAAGTCTTATGGCAAAATGGAGCTCAAGCTCGTTATGGTCTTTCTTATTTCTGTGTAACATGGAGATATAAGAAAGGAGGGAGCTTGATGAAAAAAGTTGGTCTTCTCATAATAGGTGGAATCGCTACTTTTGTTTTAGTTGGTTCTATTGGACCATTAATTAGTTTAGCAATCAGTTTAGTGATTCTTTACTTTGTGACAAAAGAGTTTTTAAAAACGAACTCAATGACAGTGAAAGTAGCTTTATTTATTATCGGGCTTGTGCTAGTCAGTATAACTCTTTCTAATTTTCCAGCTTTAGTTGGCGTGTTTGTTGCCTATGTTTTATATGTTATATATAAAAAATGGAATGAAGAGAAATTAGATCATCATTCGAATGAAACAAATGATCCTTTCACAAACTTTGAAAAACAATGGGCAGAATTAAATAAATAACGCTTCTTGGCTTATTAGAGGGATGTCAACTAATCATTCCCCCATCCAATAGATAAGTTGACATGCTCTCTCAAAAAAATTTAGGAACAAATTATGTAGCTGACCTTAAAAAAGCTATTTACAAAATTCTAAATCGAAAATGGAAAAGGAGAGAGTTTAACATGACGAACATATTGACCCGTATAAAAAATTCAATTTCAGCTGATATAAATGAATTGTTAGATGAAAAGGAACAAAAAAATCCGATTGCAACACTTAATCAATATTTGAGAGAGTGTGAACAGGAAGTATTAAAAGTAAGAAACTTGGTCGAAAGACAGAATCGATTAAAAGAGGAATTTTATAAAGAGTTACAAGAAGCAAAGTATTTATTTGGAAAAAGAGAACGACAGTCAGAAGTAGCTAAAGCAGCTGGTGAAACAGACCTTTATGAATATGCGATTAAAGAGAAGCTTGAGTTAGAACATAGGACAGAATCATTAGAACGCTCATATGAAAATGCATTAATGCAGCTAAAAGAGTTGGAAGAAAAGTATCAAGACATGAACGCAAAGTTAAAAGATATGAAAATGAGAAGAATGGAACTAATGGGAAAAGAAAACTACGTTCGAGCAAACAGACGTATGGATCGTATGATGGATGACCAACAAATGTTTAAATCATTGGATCGCTTCAGCGAGATGGAATATTATATAGAAGGTTTAGGAAGGCAAATGAACGAAAAGTATGATCAACACCAGAATGACATTCGTCTAGAGCAACTAGAAAAAAAGATGGAACAGGTTGAAAAGTAAAGAAGGAAAGGACGTAGTTGCTAAAGATGACTACGTCTTTTTTGTAAATATGAAAAGCCTTCAAATTTGCTAAAATAAAGTGGTATGATTTATGTTGTGGATATCACAAGTAAAGAAAGGAGTTGAGTCGTCATGGGACCAAAGTTTTCGACAAATGCAGTCAACTGGTTTATCTTAACAGGATTACTATTCATATTTGTTGACCAGTTGTTTTTTGATCAAATCCCGATCTTTTTTTTACTTGTGGTTTCTGCTTTTATTTATTATGGACGTAAAAACTATCAAAAGACTAGAGGAAGATCACTATTTTGGATAGGGATCATATTCATTATTATTTTGATCCTTAGCACGGATCTGTTTATGATTGCGGGAATCATCATTATCATTTACATCATTATTCAATATTCACAAAGGAACAGTGAACCGAAAATAATGGATATTAATCGTTTTAAAGAATCGAAAATCGACTCCATGTTATTTCATAAAGTGAGGACGAAGAATTTATATGAATGGACAGATGTGAATATACAGGCTGGAATTGGAGATACAGAAATAAACGTTAGTAATACGGTTTTGCCAAGAGGCGAATCCATTATTTTTATTAGAAACATAATTGGGAACATCAAGATTTACGTTCCTTACGATGTCGAAGTTCATATCAATAGTTCGATTGTTTTTGGAGGGCTTAGTATTTTTGAGGAACAAGCTCAACAGCTAATGAATGAAACAATCATTTATGCGACGGAGGACTATGCAGATGCTACAAGGAAATTAAAAATTGTTACTTCCATTATCATCGGTGATGTGGAGGTAAAGAGGATATGAACCTAATTCAACGTTATTTATTCATAATGTTTACGATAATTTTTGTTATCACGATTGTTGTTGGGGTTAGTTTTTACAAAGTTTTTCTTCCTGATCATTTTTTGGTTCTTTGGGAACGAAAAGTGTTTACGCTTCCCTTTATCGTTTTTTTGTTTTTAATGATTATGATCGTAGGATTTGTTTTTTCCATTCCTATTATGTTTCATCTAAAAAATGAATTGCGAAACGTGGATTTTTCCCTGGAGAAACTTCATCATGGTTCTTATAAAAAGCATGAAAAGTATAGTGTTATTCCTGAGATAAAAAGAATTCAATTAAAATTAGATGACTTTCAATCTTATGTTATGGAACAGACAAAGCGTTCACAAAAACTTGTCAACGAAATGGTCGAAATACAGGAGAAAAGAGTTCAAAAAGTAGTAGAGGAAGAAAGACAAAGGTTAGCAAGAGAACTGCATGATTCAGTTAGCCAACAGCTTTTTGCAGCATCGATGTTAATGTCTGCATTGAATGAATCAAATCCAGGTGATAACCAAAAACAAATGAAAATGGTAGAAAAGATGATTCACCAATCTCAACTGGAAATGAGAGCCCTCCTGTTACACTTGAGACCTGTTGCTTTAAAGGGAAAGTCACTATCTGAAGGTGTTGAAGAGTTACTAAATGAATTAAAACAAAAAGTAACGATATCCATTGAATGGAAAGTGGAAAATGTTGAAATAGATTTAGGAATTGAAGATCATTTGTTTCGCATTTTACAGGAAGCTGTTTCGAATACTCTTAGGCATGCTCAGGCACAATCATTGGATGTTTTCTTAATGGAGCGGTCAGGTGTTTTAATATTAAAAGTAATAGATGATGGAGTAGGATTTGATGTACAAGAGCAAAAAACGTCTTCATATGGTTTAGGGAATATACATGAACGAGCTTTAGAAATTGGTGGTTCCTTCAAGATCGTTAGCCTACTAGGTAAAGGAACTACTGTTGAGGTGAAAGTACCCATTTTCTCAAAAAAGGAGGGCTCTGAGAAATGATTAAAGTTCTACTCATTGATGATCATGAAATGGTGCGCATTGGCGTATCCGCTTATTTATCATCTCAATCTGATATTGAAGTAGTGGGAGAAGCTTCAAATGGAAAGCAAGGCGTATTGCTTGCACTTGACTTAAAACCAGATATTATTTTAATGGATTTAGTCATGGATGAAATGGATGGAATAGAAGCGACAAAGCAAATTATCACTCAATGGCCGGAAGCGAAAATCATTATTATAACAAGTTTTTTAGATGATGATAAAGTGTACCCGGCTATAGAAGCAGGTGCCGTTAGTTATTTGTTGAAAACGTCCAAAGCGAATAGGATTGCCGATGCTATTAGGAAAACATTTCAAGGAGAAACCGTTCTTGAGCCAGAGGTAACGGGGAAAGTAATGAAAAAAATGAGAAATCCGAAAAAAACTTTTCTTTATGAAGACTTAACAGAAAGAGAAATGGAAGTCCTTCTATTAATGACGAAAGGTAAAACGAATCAAGAAATAGCCGATGAATTATTTATTGCCTTAAAAACAGTGAAGGCGCACGTTAGTAACATTTTGAGTAAATTGCAAGTTCACGACCGAACGCAAGCGGTTATTTATGCTTTTAAACATGGATTAACAGACTAGGAGAAGTCATAAATATCTTTTTTAGATCCTACAACGAGAGGTGAACCATCAAATGAAAGAAAAATTGTGGCATGAAGCTTCATCATTTATACAAACGTGTTATCAAGAGTTAGGCAAATCAATAGAACAAACAGAAAATCGTCTTAGAGAAATAAAAAAGCAAATCGACACTTCTTGCTTTTATGAACATACGGAAGAAGAACTGAGTCACGGTGCTAAAATGGCTTGGCGAAATAGTAATCGCTGTATTGGAAGATTCTTTTGGGACAAGCTTCATGTCGTTGATCAACGAAACCTAAATACGGTTGAAGACATAAAAGAGGCCCTTTTTCACCACATTGAATATGCTACGAACAAAGGAAATATTCGTCCGACAATTACCATTTTTAAGCCCAAAAAAAGTCTTAATAATCAAGTGAGAATTTGGAATCATCAACTCATTCGTTATGCAGGTTATGAAACAGAGCATGGAATTTTAGGTGATTCTTCTTCAATTTCTTTTACAAATGCATGTGAAAAACTAGGGTGGAAAGGCAATGGAACTCATTTCGATGTCTTACCCTTAGTCATTCAGTTAAATAATGAAGATCCAGTTTGGGTTCCTATACCTGAATCATTGATAGTAGAGGTACCTATTACACATCCCTTTATTGAAGGATTTCAAGACTTACACCTTAAATGGTATGCAGTACCAATGATAGCCGATATGAAGTTAGAAATAGGTGGGATTGACTATATTGCATCTCCTTTTAATGGTTGGTACATGGAAACGGAAATTGGAGCGAGAAATTTAGCGGATACAACTAGATATAATATGCTACCTAAAGTAGCTTCTATAATGGAAATTGATACACGTCTAAACACACACTTGTGGAAAGATCGAGCGCTAATTGAGTTAAACACGGCTGTTATGCATTCTTATAAGCAAGCAGGGGTAAGTATTGTGGATCATCATACAGCAGCCAATCAATTTAAACGGTTTGAGAAAAATGAAGAATCAAGTGGTCGAAAGGTAACAGGTGATTGGGTTTGGCTTATTCCTCCTGTATCACCAGCAACGACGCATATTTTTCATAAACAATATAGTAATGTGGATGTGAAACCTAATTATTATTATCAAGAAAAGCCATACTGACATCATACTTTTTAGTCTATTTGTCTAAGCTATATGTATGATGAAAAAAATAAGAAGTTTAACCGTATTGTTGGTGCTGCTTTGTTTATGGAATGGAATGGTTTATGGTCAAACTTATGATAACTATACTGTCCAAAAAGGAGATAGTTTATGGATTATTTCATTGAAATACCAGATCGGGTTAGACGAGATTATCGCTGCAAATCCGGAAATTAAAAACCCTGCTCTGATATATCCTAATCAAAAGGTGTTAGTTCCTTTGAAGACAGAAACAAAAGCGATAGAAGAGGAGGTAGTTGAATTAACAAATGCTCAGCGACAAAAAGTTGGGTTAACGAGTTATCAGCATGATTGGGAGTTGCAAAGAACAGCTCGATATAAATCTTGTGACATGAGAGATAATGGTTATTTTTCTCATCAATCTCCTGTATATGGTAGTCCATTTGAAATGATGAGTTCCTTTGGTATTTCTTATCAAACAGCAGGAGAAAATATTGCCAAGGGACAAACTTCCGCTCAACAAGTAGTGAATTCGTGGATGAACAGTAGCGGTCATAGGGCGAACATTTTAAGCCAGAAATTTACTCATATTGGGGTAGGGTATTGTAGCTCTAGTCAAGGTGGATATTGGACTCAAATGTTTATCGCTAAATAAAAACAAAACGATTACGCAGGTGATCGTTTTGTTTTTTGAAGGTCCTCTTTCACCTTTTCGATTAACTGTGGTGAGTCGTTAATGATCTTTCCAATATAAACAAATCCAATGACAGTAAAAATGGACATGATCCAATTGAAGATTTTACGAACAACAATGCCTTTGTCGAAAGCTTCTACTCCATACTCCATAATTAGCCAAGTTTTAATGGAAGCTAAAATGACCATTTTTAAAACAAAAATGAGACAAATAATGTGAAAGAGAATAAGAAGTTTTTTCTCATAATATAGCTTTTTACTAAAAAACTTATCATAGCCTTGAAGCTCAGCGAAATCAACTGCAAAATAAAGAGGGATAGGCTTATTAATTAACATAGAAAAAAGAAAGATACCACTCATACAAAAAGTGAAAATCACTTGATTCCAAAGAAGCTGCAAGGCTGACCCTGCAAGCAATTCAACAGATGTACCAATGATTAAAGTTAACAATATATAAACACCAAAAAAATTGATTTTTTTTAGTTCAAAAAAACGATAAATACTATAAAGGATTCCAGGAACGGATGATAGGATCATAGCATAATAATCACCAAGTGATTCTCGTAAAATCCCTGAATTCCACATAACTACAGGAAAGATTAGATAAAAAATAATATCATAAACAACAATGTTCTTTTTCATACAATACCCCCTTTGTAATGGTTCGTATACTAATATTATCCAATAATTAGATTATTATCAAGGGGAAAATAAAAAAGCCGAACCTTGTTCGACTTATTAAATGTTAATACCTACTTTTTTAGCGATATTTTTATTTAGAATAAAGTTATATTTATCAGCGTGCTTCTGCTCATCCGTAATGATTTCGTACAAAATATCTCGATAGTAAAAATTCTGAAAAAATGCTCTGATTTTTCGGTAATCTTCTACGGCAGATAGTTCACCAAAAAAGGCTTCTTTAATACCTGCTAAATAGCTTTTCGGTTCTTGATAGGAAGGGGATTCATTTGTTTGAACTTCTTGACCTGTTAAGTTTCTATAAATGTCTCTAAATAATTGATTATGCTTCATTTCATCATTTCGAATGGACGTAATGATGTCTTTTTCTTCAGCAGTTGGAGCAACAGATATGAGATAGTTATAAAATTGCTCATCTTTACGTTCTCCTTGAACGGCTTCTTGAATTAAGTTTGCTGCTTGTTGAACCGATTGATTCAAACGTTGATAATAATAGAAGTCGGGTCTTCCATATTGATACATCAATTTTCCTCCTTCTTTGTTTCGTTGATAAGATGTAATAGAGGAAGTTTAACTTCGAACATTTTAAAACCCTGTGTACCAAATTGAGAGTCTCATAGGGTTTTTCTTAATGTCTAGCTCCATCGCCCAGCGACTCGTAAGTTTTTCGACGCACAGGAAGTGCTAGCCTAGCATCATCGTTGCCCACAGGACGTGGCTGTAATTAGTTGACGCTCATTATCCCAAGTCGCTTAGCGTACTCTTCCGCTTTTCTTTGTTTGGTACTCCTTTAATAATTGAGCAAGCTTATACTGTTTGTAACTTTCAATATATAAATCTCCATGTTTATTAACTCCTAACTTTTTTAGTTCTTTCACATACCAGCCTTTGCTCCCATAATACATGCTATTCCTCCTAATAACATTATGACAAGTTGTTTTGTATATTGTATTCGTGAACTTTTAATATATGCTAAATGAGAGTGAGGTGGTGGATAAACTCATTTCTTTCTCCTGTTAAATAGTTAATAGTTTAAAATGCTAATTTTCTAAAATTTGAGACAGTTACATTGACAGTTTATAACTAGAAACCGTACACTTGAAGTAGTGATTAGTTATTAGAGTAATAATAAGATTCATTCATCTTTTAGAAAAAGTAAGGAGACTTACATGATTCAACATTCAAATAAAAAAATTGGCCAATTAGCTTTAAGACTTACTTTCTCAGAAGAACAAAGGGAAGTTACCAATCATCTAGGTCAGCTTGGGTGGTCGTATTGTCAAGGAAAAGTGGGTTCAATGGAATTGCAAAAAATCGTTGCAGCTATTGAGACGGCCTCAAAAAGAAATGCTGTCGTGAATGGTGATTTATACAGAGAAATGCATGCTTTATATCACGCCATTATTGAGAGTATGCAAGGTGTAACAAGAGGGCAAGTAGAGTTAAAAGACCTTCTCCGAACGGTTGGTTTACGCTTTGCTGTTGTAAGAGGGACCCCTTATGATGACAAGGCAGAAGGAGAATGGATAGCGGTAGCATTATATGGAACGATAGGAGCTCCTGTTAGAGGGTTGGAGCATGAGACGATGGGGCTCGGAATTAATCATATATAAAAGCCTATAGTTAATAGACATGAGTGGTTGTTCAAGGTTAGAAATTTTATTTTCTAATCTTTTATGATGACAATTTTAGGAGGCTGTACGAACAAGAATATTCTGTTCGTATGGTCTCTCTTTTTGTTTAATTTTAGAAAAGAGGTGAGAGCATGATTCAATTGGATGGAAACCATTTGACCATAGATGAGGCGAAAAAGATCATTTTTAATTTTGAAAAGGTCACCGCCAATCCTGCTAGTTGGGAAGATGTTCGACATTCTAGAAAGTCAGTGGAGAAAATTGTAGAAGAAAAAAAGATCGTATATGGGATCAACACGGGGTTTGGTAAATTTAGTGATGTGTTAATCGATTCAGAAGATGTAGAAGATTTGCAACTACATCTTATTCATTCGCATGCTTGTGGGGTGGGTGAGCCTTTTAAAGAATGTGTATCTCGAGCGATGGTATTACTGAGGGCAAATGCATTGTTAAAAGGCTATTCTGGTGTGCGAAAGGTCGTAATTGAACGTTTACTCCAGCTCTTAAATGCTTGTATTCATCCAGTCGTCCCTCAACAAGGTTCATTAGGTGCTAGCGGAGATCTTGCACCACTTTCTCATTTAGCATTAGTCTTAATGGGAGAGGGAGAAGTCTTTTACCGAGGAGAAAGAATAGAAACGAAACATGCCTTAATAATGGAAGGGATTGAACCCATTACGTTGAAGGCAAAAGAGGGGCTTGCGTTAATTAATGGTACACAAGCCATGACAGCGATGGGGTTAGTTGCTTACATTGATGCGAATTCATTAGCTTTAAAAAGTGAATTGATTGCTAGTGTCACAATGGAAGGATTAACGGGTATTATTGACGCTTTTGATCACGATGTTCATCGGGTACGTGGGTATAGAGAGCAAATAGATGTGGCAAAGCGTATTCGTAAATATTTAGAGGGGAGCAACTCGTCACAAAGCAAGGACAGCTTCGTACTCAAGATGCCTATTCTTTACGTTGTATTCCTCAAGTACACGGAGCTTCTCTTCAAGTATTAAATTATGTGAGAGAAAAACTTGAAATAGAAATGAATGCTGCAACCGATAATCCGTTAATCTTTGATGGTGGAGAAAAGGTTATTTCCGGAGGGAATTTTCACGGTCAACCAATCGCATTTGCAATGGATTTTATGAAAGTCGCGATGAGTGAGCTAGCCAATATTTCAGAAAGAAGAATTGAGCGGCTTGTCAATCCTCAGCTTAATGATTTACCACCGTTTTTAAGTGCTCAGCCAGGTCTTCAATCAGGAGCGATGATCATGCAATACAGTGCCGCATCCCTTGTTTCAGAAAATAAAACCTTGGCTCATCCAGCGAGCGTTGATTCCATTCCTTCTTCAGCGAATCAAGAAGATCATGTAAGTATGGGAACCATTGCTTCTCGTCATGCTTATATGATTATCGAGAATGTCAGAAGAGTAATGGCAATTGAGTGTATTTGCGCTCTGCAAGCCGTCGAATATCGTGGAGTTGAGAAGATGGCGACGTCAACAAAGGATTTTTATGATGAGGCGAGAAAAATGGTTCCTTCTATTGAACAAGATCGCATTTTTTCGAAGGATATTGAAAAAGTGTCTCAATGGTTAAGTACGTTTGATATTTCTAAATATAGCGTTACAGATCGTGAAAAGCAATTATAAAAGGGGAGTGTGATGATGATGGAATCACGTACGATTCATGCAAAAAAAGGGTTGGAGTTGGAATGTAAAGGATGGGAGCAAGAGGCTGTATTACGAATGCTTTATAACAACTTGGACCCAGAGGTTGCGGAGAAACCAGAAGAATTAATCGTCTATGGAGGAATCGGCAAGGCGGCTCGAAATTGGGAAGCCTTTGATGGGATTGTTCGTACATTGCGAAATTTAGAAGAGGACGAAACAATGCTAGTGCAATCCGGGAAGCCTGTTGGCGTATTTAAAACACATGAAGAAGCACCACGAGTGTTACTTTCAAACTCAGTTCTTGTTCCAAAATGGGCGAATTGGGAACACTTTCATGAGCTCGACCAAAAAGGATTAATGATGTACGGTCAAATGACTGCTGGTAGTTGGATTTATATTGGGACACAAGGAATTTTACAAGGCACTTATGAAACGTTTGCTGAAATTGCTAGACAACATTTCGGTGGAAGTCTATCTGGAACCATTACACTTACTGCTGGATTAGGTGGAATGGGAGGAGCCCAGCCTCTTGCCGTTACAATGAATGGTGGAGTTGTTATTGCTGTAGAAGTGGACCCTTCAAGAATAGAAAAGAGAATTGCAACAAACTATTGTGATCGAATGACGGAAAATTTAGAAGAAGCATTAAGATGGGCTCAAGAAGCAAAAGCAAAAAAGGAACCGCTTTCTATTGGTCTATTAGGAAATGCTTCAGAAATTCATCAGCAAATAATCAATCAACAGTTTCCAATTGATATTGTCACAGACCAAACGTCTGCACATGACCCGTTAAATGGTTATATTCCAAAAGGCTTTTCGTTAGAAGAAGCCGCTCAGCTAAGAAAAGAGGATCCTGAAAAATATAGTAAACTTTCTAAACAAAGTATGGCAATTCACGTTCAAGCGATGCTTCAATTCCAAAAACTAGGTTCCGTTGTTTTTGATTATGGAAACAACATTCGTCAAGTAGCGAAAGATGAAGGGATTGCTCATGCGTTTGACTTTCCAGGATTCGTACCAGCCTATATTCGTCCCCTGTTTTGTGAGGGGAAAGGGCCATTCCGCTGGGCTTGCCCTATCTGGAGATCCAGAAGATATTTATCGTACAGATCAACTCTTAAAAGAATTATTTCCCGAGAATGAAGCCTTAATGAGATGGATTGATATGGCACAAGAAAAGGTTCACTTTCAAGGGTTACCATCACGAATTTGTTGGCTTGGTTATGGTGAACGCGTCAAGATGGGACTAGCGATTAATGAGTTAGTTCAAAATGGGCAACTAAAAGCACCGATTGTGATCGGTCGTGACCACCTCGATTGTGGGTCCGTTGCTTCACCTAATCGTGAAACTGAAGCGATGAAAGATGGTAGTGATGCCGTAGCAGATTGGGCTGTATTAAATGCACTTGTGAATACAGCTGCTGGAGGCTCATGGATTTCAGTACATCACGGTGGAGGCGTAGGTATGGGCTATTCTTTACATGCGGGTATGGTTGTCGTCGCTGATGGAACGGAAAGAGCAAAAAGACGATTAGAAAGAGTATTAACAACAGATCCGGGTATGGGAATTATTCGACATGCAGACGCTGGGTATGATAAAGCAGTTGATCATGCGAAGAAACATCATATTACGGTTCCGATGATGGATAAATAGAGGAGGCATTTTTATGAAAGTAGATATATTGATTACGAATATTGGGCAGCTTTTAACCATGCAACACGGACCTGTTAGGGGAAAGGAAATGGGGCAGCTTTCATTATTAGAGGATTCTGCAGTAGGAATTAAAGATGGCGAGGTTGTATTTGTCGGATCAAACAAAGAATCTGTATCTCTCGAAGCTGAAGAAGTGATTGATGCGAAAGGTAAGCTTGTCACACCGGGATTAGTTGATCCTCATACTCACCTTGTTTTTGGAGGGTCGAGGGAACATGAAATGGCCCTTAAACAACAAGGTGTCCCTTACTTAGATATTCTAAAACAAGGGGGGAGGAATTTTATCAACGGTTGCATCTACAAGAAAAACAAGTGAAGAGCAATTGTTTCAGAAGGCTCTTTTCCATTTAGATCGATTTGCATCCTATGGTGTGACAACAGTTGAAGCAAAAAGTGGTTATGGGCTAGACAAAGAAACAGAATTAAAACAGCTTCGTGTGACAAAGCGATTAGGTGAGGATCATGTTCTTGATATCGTTCCAACCTTTTTAGGTGCACATGCGATTCCACCTGAATATAAAGGACGTTCCGATGAATTTTTAGCAGAAATGATCGACTTATTAGACACGATTAAAAAAGAAGAGTTAGCAGAGTTTGTGGATATTTTTTGCGAAACAGGTGTTTTTACCGTCGAACAATCGAAAGATTATTTACAAAGAGCGAAACAAAAAGGATTTGATGTGAAAATTCATGCAGATGAAATTGATCCTTTAGGAGGAACAGAGCTAGCGGTGGAAGTAGGAGCTAAAAGTGGAGATCATCTTGTTGGTGCATCTGATCGAGGGATTGAGGAGTTGGCCGCTCATGATACAACCGCAGTGCTCCTTCCAGGAACTTCTTTTTATTTAGGGAAGGAAAAGCATGCAAGGGGTAGAGAAATGATTGATTCTGGTGCAGCAGTTGCTCTTTCCACTGATTTTAATCCAGGAAGCTCACCAACTGAAAATATTCAGCTTATCATGAACCTAGCGGCACTACATTTAAAGATGTCACCTGAAGAAATTTGGAATGCCGTTACGGTAAATGCGGCTCATGCCATTAATCGAGGAGAACAAGCGGGACAAATTGCGAAAGGTCGCAGAGCAGACATCGTCATTTGGAACGCTACTAACTATCTTTATATTCCTTATCATTATGGTGTCAATCATGTTCACTCTGTCTTTAAAGAAGGGAAGAAAATTTATGAGCAACCTACCATTTCTTAAAGGAGCGGGAAAAGCAACTTTTCAAGATCGTCATGTGACGAAGATAGCAGATTGCTTGGAGGAATGGAGCGGTCAACAAAGCCCACCCATTGGCCTAGTAGGGATTCCGTTATCAAAACCGTCTATTAGTCATTCAGGAGCATCTTTCTCTCCCCATGTTATTAGAAACATGTTGCAAAAATATAGCACGTATTCGATGGAAGAAGACCTAGATTTAAAGGAGCTTCCTATTACTGACTTTGGGGATATCGATATGCATGTTACTGATTTAGTTGAGTGTCAGCAAAGAATTGAGAAAACCGTTGAACAGTTAACGAACGATCATAAAGATACACATTGGATCTTTATAGGAGGGGATCATTCCATTAGCTGTCCTACCATTACAGGGTTGCAAAGAAATAAAGGGAAGGTGGGTGTTATTCAATTTGATGCTCACCATGATCTTCGCAATGTAGAAGATGGAGGACCAACGAATGGGACCCCTTTTAGAAGGTTACTAGAATCTAGTGCAATAAAGGGTGACCATCTCATTCAAATAGGCATTCGCGATTTTTCTAATGCGAAAGCTTATTCACAATATGGGGAGTCACACCACGTGACCATGTTTTCTATGAAGGATGTTAAGGAACACCCTCCTAAACATATGATTAAAAAATGTATAGATCAACTGAAAGATGAAGTGGATTCGATTTATGTATCAGTCGATATGGATGTGTTAGATCAAGCGTTTGCTCCAGGATGTCCAGCTATTGGACCAGGGGGAATGACTTCTGATTACTTGTTAGAGTCCATGTTTTTATTAGGTCAGGAGAAAAAGGTTGAAGCCATTGATATCGTGGAAATCGATCCGACTGTCGATTTTCGAGACATGACTAGTCGGGTTGCGGCGCATGTTATCTTGCAATTTTTAAAAGGAAGGCTTGTTTTACAGAAATGATGGATGCTATCCCCACCATAAAAGTAGGTGGGGGTATTCTCAATCATCTTTTAGATTCGTTATGGCCTCAACAGCAATTTTCATGCATTCCAGACGAGCGCTTTTTTTACACTCTCCAGAGATGACGACCCAGGGTGAATAATCGGTTGAGGTTCGCTCGAGCATCTCTTCTACAGCCGTTTCATATTCATCCCACTTCTCCCGATTACGCCAGTCTTCCTCTGTTATTTTCCAGCGTTTTAAAGGATTATCTTGTCTTTCTTGAAACCGCCTAAGTTGTTCTTCTTTGCTAATGTGCAACCAAAATTTGATGATGATATATCCTTGTTGGTGGAGGAATTTTTCGAAATAATTGATTTCGTTATAAGCTTTCAACCACTGTTCATTAGAAGCAAATCCTTCTACCCGCTCCACTAAAACTCTACCATACCAGGATCGATCAAAAATACCGATCTTACCGTACTTTGGAATTCGGCTCCAAAAACGATGTAAATAAGGGTATTGTTGCTCTTCATTTGTTGGTGCTTTTGTTGCATGAACTTCAAATCCTCTCGGATCAAGTCCAGCTGTCATTCGTTTAATGACCCCACCCTTTCCTGCTGCATCCCATCCTTCAAAAACAAAAATACATCCTCTATGGTTATCTACTAATGTTCTTTGTAACCCTAATAATTGCATTTGTAATTCTTTAAGCCTAGTTTTATATTCTTTTTTTTGAATAGATTGTTTGAGATAAATCGACTTTTTCTAAATGTCCCATGAAGTTCCTCCTAGTTTTTGTTGAACGAAAAAATGCTTCTTTTAGAATGTTTGACAAATACACAGAAAAAACCTCCTGCTTCAATCAATAAGCAAGAGGTTTTTTCTATAGATAACATCATTATTTTACTTCTTCCCATACCATATGGCTTCCTGGTGTATCTCCTTGAGTCCACCATTTTGCTTTATAGGTTTTCCCATTGTATTCAACAGTGCTTCCACCTGTATAAATGGTCTCCTTGTCCCACTCTAGGGCAGTGTCACTAACTAATTTCCATCCGTAACGCTTTTCAGGTTGTTTGTTTTGAGTCCACCATAAGGCTTCATAAAGAGCGCCATTGTACTCGACCTGATCACCTTCAACGTAAATTTTTGTTGCATCCCATTCTTGAACAGATGCACTTTCATTGTTGCCTTCATTGTTATTTGAAGCATCATCGTTTGTGTTGTTATGATCGTCATGACCGTTTTCTGAGTTTTCATCAGTATTTTCACTACTATCATCATTTGACTCGGATTGAGCCGTTTTTGTTGTGATGACATTACTACTATCTGACGCGTTATTATAACTATCTACTGCTTTTACATAATATTCATAGGCTGTGTTCGCTGTTAATTCTTCTTCATCAATAAATCTTGTCTCTGTTGTTTGACCAACTTTTTCACCATCACGATATATTTCATAGTGCTTGGCATTTTCAGAAGCTGTCCACATTAAATCAATCGTTTGATTTGTTACTTCCATTACGTGTAACCCAGTTGGTGCAGTTACAGCCTGGTCATTAGTTGAGTCTTCATTTGTAGCATCGTCAGAAGAATCATTATTGTTTGTTTCATCATTAGAAGCATCATTTGTGTCATCTGAAGTATCGGCATCATTTTCATCTGTTGCTTGATCGTTATTAGAAGGTACATTGTTTAAATTAACATCAATGACTTGATAGAATGCATTATCAGTATCGGCAACATCCCAAACTCCTAAAATGATATGGTATCCACTCCGATCATCTGGTACTTCTATATCATGTGATAAGTTGGTGTTTGTTGCTGATCCATCATGTTCAACTGTTCCAATTAACTCAAAGTCTTCACTTTTTAATGGAGAATTTGGATTCCAATCGACTTTTGTAATGTAATAATGCCATTTTGACGTTGCATGTGGAGCCGTATAATTCCATGTGAAAGTATTAACCCCACTGTTCATATCTTGCTTAATCCAGCGATCTTCCGTTTGGTTATCCATTACATAGTCAATTTGACCAAATCCACCTTCAGCTGAAGCAATTTGTCCATCTTGTGGACCGTCTTCAGGAAACCCTTTAGGACCTTCCACTGCATGAGGTGAATTAATAACAAATCCGTATATTTCTAAAGCTTCATAATAGCCTAACTCTTCTTTCATTAAACTACCAGTGTAAGCTCGACTAGCAGGTTCTTCAATATAGCCATGTGCGTCAGCTTGATCCGCACTGATTGTTGCACCAATTCCAATCGCTGATAAAAGTGCCACAGCTTTAAGGGATGTTTTTATCAAACTCAAATTCTATCATCCTTTCAAATTTTATTATATCTATCTATTTCAAATTATCATGCGCTTCAGGAGTTAAACAAGGTGTATAACCGATTCGTAAGTATATTGAATTAGCTTTGAAATAGAACGGTAGACTATGTAACAAATTTAATGTAAGTGATTAGGTTAGATAAGCATCATATAATGATTCGAATTATATTGTTTAACTGTCCCTAATTAATAAGGGGGTTGAAAAATTGGAACAAGGTTTAATGATATATAGAGACCTTTGAATAGAGTCTGTCGTTGGATCACTTCATGGGGCAAGATTTTAAACCTAAATTTTCCTTGGTTAGATTAGTTTTAATATCTAATTGAAGGCATAAGGTTCGTTAGAATGTAATGAGAGGAATTATATAGAAATGAGGAAAAATGAGTAGATCATGTTTTTTAAAAACGATTATGCACACATTTTTGAAATCAAAATATACTATTAGTGCGGATACTCGATGTTCTGTAAAACTTCTGGCCTTGATACGACCCTCTAGCGTGGGAAACTAGAGGGCTTTTTGTTTTTTTTGTGTACCTAACAGGTATGGACGTAACTACCTTAGAATTGATCTCGGAGAAAGGGATTTATTAGGGACAAGTCTTTTTTTCACCATTGGACTAATACTGCAAGGTGAAAATTTCCAACCTTTCATATATATTTCATGTTTTATCAAAGAAACAGCTCGGGAGGAGAGGAATGCCCCGAGTTTTTTTCGCTCCCTGTCCGCTTTTTTAAATACTAATTGATCATTCTAAATGGTGAAGAACCAAAAAACACCACTTAAATAGAAGTTATATTTCCAGGACTATCTCCAACTGCTATTGTTCCGGTCACCATATTTGTATTACCGTCAATTACAGCAACACTGTTGGTGAAAAGATTAATAGCATAAATAGTATTTAAGTCTTCGCTAACGGTTATACTCGTTGGACCATTTAAACCAATAATGGTAGCAGTTACTATATTTAAGTTTCCATCAATAACGGAGACAGTATCGCCTAAGGTATTAGTCACGTAAATCAGGTTAGTATTTTCATTTAGAGCAATACCAATGGGGAATACCCCCACTGTAATGGTGGAAGTCACGACAAATGAAGTACCATCAATTACGGCTGCAAGGTTATCAGCTACATTTGATACTAGATAAATTAGGTTTGTCAATTCGTTGACTGTTAAATCTGAAGGACTTCCCCCTAAAGGGACAGTCGCTGTGATCACAAAGCCAATGTCACCATCAATAACGGAGACTATTTGTGAAAATTGTGATACAACGTAGATTAGGTTTCTTTGTTGATCAACATCAATAGCACTTGCACCAGGAGCTACGGTAACCGTATTAATAATTACATTAGATGTTCCATCAACAATAGTTACAGTGTTTCCTAAACCAGTAGTAGGACCATTATTAGCTAAATAAATTAAGTTTTCATTTTCATTAACAGCCACTCCAAAAATATTTACATCAATTCCTGCTGTTATTGTGTTAATTATGATATTCGTTGTAGCATCAATAACAGAAAGAAACATATCATTATTAGCTACGTATACTAAACCTGTGACAGAGTTAGCAGCAATTCCAGTAGGGTTAGTGACTCCCGTAATCGTATCAACCACCATATTTGTAGCTGTATCGATCACAGAAACATCATTAGAATCAGTATTCGTAACATATAATAAGAGGCATAACACTTCCGTTATCCCAACCGACTGCACGTTTTGTCCATCCACGGTTGCACTCGCGGTAATTGAAGTTTCCGTCGTAGGCTTTGAAGGTGTCACGACAACAGTCGTCACAAAATCTCCATTTATACCCGTAGTGGATGGATTTGGCATGAACGAAACACCCGATGTATTGGACGTAAAACTAACATCAACACCCGCTTGTGGTACACTGTTTAACGATACGTCACCCGATATTGGTTTTTTACAATTTATGAAGTCGGGTAAAAATAAATTCAATTGCGGAGTCACCGGATAATCGATATCCTGTAAGACCTCCGGGCTTGATACCATTAAACGAATGAATTGAACAAACTCACTTGATCCGTTAAATGCGGTCACTGTTGGATGAACGGCAGTGGCGGTAATCACATCGCTTCGATTGGCTAAATCAATCTCCACCTCGATTAAAAACGAAGATAAAGCAGCTAAACTATACAATTCACTCTCGGTTCTGCTTGCATTGACTATAAATGAATCCGAGTCAATAAGTGTCTCTGGTGAAAGGCTTTCGTCTAAAAGTCTTACGGTTACACTTGCATTATTAGAAGGATCTGTATTACGAATACGAACCTCGATGTTTTCTAAAGTCGTGTTATCAATTGGACCCGTCGTAAATAAAATAGACATCTTTTATTCACATCCTTTTTTAATTTACTATATGTTATGTTAAGAAAGAAGATTTGCATGGACGAAAGCGGATTATACGAAAAATTAGGTACACATTTTTGAAATCATAGTAAACTATTTAGTGCGGATATGTGATATTCTGTAAACCATCTGGAATTGATAAAACCCTCTAGCATAGGAAACTAGAGGGTTTTAATGTGTTAAACTATACTAGGATTTTAATCCGAACTAATCCACTTAGAGTTGATATCAGCAACACGAGAAAATTTACTTGAGTCTCATCACCTTTTTACTGGCCCCAGCAAAATATCTTATTTTACAAAGTCGAAAAAAAGGTTCATGCCAAAACTAGAGCCTAGAGTTGTTCCCGTAGCCCGCATATGCCAATATGGGCTAGCATAAAGGAGTAAACAATGTGATTCCTTGTGGAAGAATTCCTACTGTAATTGTAGTAATTAATTCATTCGAATTCCCATCGATTACAGAAATATTGTTTGTAGCCTGATTGATCACATAAACAATGTTTGAGTCTTCATCGATAGTTATCACCGTAGGTTGCTCACCACCAGTAATAGTGAAAGTAACTATATCTAAGCCTCCATCAATAACGGAAATATTACTGCTCACTATATTAGACACATAGATTTGATTGTTTTCTTCATTGAAAGCAATTCCAACTGGGTTGTCACCAACAGTAATTGTAGCATTGACAACATATGAATTGCCGTTAATTACAGATACAAGGTTATTGGGGCCACCTGTAGCTACATAGATTTTATTTTCCAATTCATTAACAGAGATACCTTGAGGGGAACCTCCCACATTGACAGTTGCCGTGACCACAAAACCAATATCTCCATCAATAACGGAAACGATCCCTGAAGTATCAGATGTGACGTAGATTAGGTTTCTTTGGATATCAACCGCAACCCCCGTTGCATCGGGCGGGACGGTTGTAGTACCTATGATTTGATTAGAAATCGTATCAAGAATAATTAAATAACTTGATATATCATCGTTACTAGCTAAATAAAGTAAGTTTTCACTTTCATTAATAGCAATCCCGAATTGCCCCACTCCTCTTCCATCTGTTACAGTGTTAACAATGACATTTGTTGTAGCATCGATAATGGAAAGAGCATCATCTTGGGCTAGTACAAAGTTATATACATAAACTAAATTGGTTTTGGAGTTAACGACTATCCCATCTGGGTTAGAGAATCCTGTAATGGTATCTACCACCATATTTGTATTAGTATCAATAACGGATACATTATTAGTTATAGAATTTGTTACATATAATACAGAACTACAAACCACTGTCGTTACCCCAACTGATTTTACACTTTTCGCATCTATGGTTGTACTAGCGGTAATGGCCGTTTCTGTTGCTATTTTTCGCTGTTTCACGCCCACACTCGTGACAAAGTCCCCGTTTAAATCCGTAGTGGATGGATTTGGCATGAACGAAACACCCGACGTATTAGACGTTAAACTAACATCAACACCCGCTTGGGGAACTCCCTTCTATTGATACATCTCCTTTAATCTGTGATTTGCAGTTAATCGTATTGGGTAAAAACAAATTAAGTTGTGGTGTCATTGGATAATCAATGTTTTGTAAATTTTTCGGATTTGAAACGAGTAAACGAATGAATTGAACAAGCTCGTTCGTATCATCAAGAACTGTTATTGTTGGCTGAACGGCAGTAGCGGTTGTTTTATCACTCCGTTTTGTTAAGCTGACTTCCACCTCTACTAAAAATGATGTTAATAAGGCAGCACTATATAATTCACTTTCCGTACTGTTTGGTCCAATGGTAAAAGAGTCTGAGTCAATAAGGGATTCAGGAGACAAACTTTCGTTGAAAAAACGTATAGTTACACTCGCATTATTAGACGGATCCGTATTACGAATACGAACTTCGATGTTACTTAGATCCAATTTTGTGTTATCAATTGGACCCGTCGTAAATAGAATAGACATTTTTATAGACCTCCTTTTTCGAGTTAATGTATATGTTATGTAAGGGATGACAAATTGGTGTGGACGAGTGTGGATTTTTCATAGGATTTAGTAAATGATCAAGAGATTAGTATAAAATGAGTGCGTTACTTAATGTTCTGCAAAGTTTAGAGATTGATACGACCCTTTAGCGTGAGTGCTAGAATTTTCATTGTGTTTTCTAATATAATAAACTGTGGAAAACGAAAGAATTATTCATGTACCAGATGACTTTCAAACTATACAAGAAGCTCTTGATAATGCATCTCCATGAACGTTAATAAAAGTATCTGCAGGAAACTATAATAACTAAGAATGCTAGTTATATTGTATTCTTGGTATTTATTATTTAGTGTTTTTCTGTTAGGAGGTTTTTTGACAATTCTCAATGATATGTAGAGAAAAACGGGGTAATCTTCACAACCTATTACACTACGGTTATTTGTTCTGCTTAACAAAAAGATTATATGAAAAAAGGGAGTTTTGTATAAAAAACTCCCGCAAAGGCTTGTCCTAGTTTACCATTGTCATCTGAACCATAAGAATGACAGAGTAGAATAGAATTATATAGACAGTATTATTTCACTATGTTTACTTGAAAAGTTGTCCATTGTGATATATCTGAACCTCCAGCATGAACACCAGGTCTAGGGGCAGCAAGAATATATAGATTGTAAGCTGATTTTAGAGAAACCTTGTCTCCGTCCTCAAGGCACCCGTTGGCATCTGTTTGATTAATAAGAGTGAATGTTTCCTCATGTAAAGGGTAAGTTGGACTAGAGGTTAGGTCCCCTGACTGCTTTCCAGAGAAATAATGACCATCACTTGTCTTAATTGCCACTTGTTCTCCATTCTTAATGCAACCACGATTATTTCCTAGTAAAGATACCGTAGCTTCATTTGGAGAAATTGAAACATCTCGTCCATTTACTGCATGTAAATACCCACCTATAGGCGTTTTAAGAGAAACTTGAGGGGGGAGGGGATATTCTTGTAAATCCCGCCCAGTCAAGTCGGAGTTGTCATCTGGTCCACCAGGGCCACTTACTAAAACAGATAAATCAGAGCTACCTCCTTCATTTCCCCACCTATTTATACCCCCACCATAAGGACTTGATGAATCATAGCCAGCAAGGGTTGTTGTAGTATCAGAACTCATCCATGAAGGCCATGCATCAAGTCCAGAAAGTACTTTTTTATTCGTTTTATCTAAAGCAACAAGCGAGTTCCAAGTTTTCCAAGAACGACCTTTGCTTGTTTTATCAGATAATGTAGCTATTGTTACTTCATTAGGTATGTCGTCAAAAAGGTCAATAACAGGAATATCGTCTAAAGGAGCTTTAATCGTATGATAAATATGGGTTCCAGCATTTTTCCAAGATCCATGAGAACCATTTGCAGAATAGACAACGGGATGCCCCTCATAATATTCTAATTCATCTGCTTCATAAATATTACTCCACGCATGGTAATCATACTGAGCATAGGCTATTTCTTCGTCAATAACACGTACAACTATTTTTTCCCAATCTCCAACGTGGTGTCCAAATTGAGTAAGGAAAGGTAGTGAACTAAAACGAGAAACATCAAGAAGGAATCGAAAATCCTCAATTGCATCAATATTCTTGCCTCGATTATAAGGATAAAAGACCATGTAAGAGATGTCTGCAACCTGATAATCCACATCTGTCCAATAAGCATAGACTTTGGCTGTATTTAAGTCTCCATTAAAAAAAGGAATGACACATGAATCACAGTTTATGCTTTGTTTGGTTCTAAGAGAATAATGATTACTTGAATCTAAATAGCGTTCCATATGGTTAAACGCCCAATCGACAGAAGAAGGATAATACTGCTCCCCTTTAGCAAACCACATATACGGTGCGTATTGTTCCATAATAGCAAGCTTCTCACTATCTGTATATTCAGCAGAAAAGCTCTTTGCTTGTACCGAAACAGCCGGTAAATGATATAGACATAGAAATAGAATACTAAGCAAAACTAAAAGTGTTTTTTTCATTTTATTAACTCCTTAATCTCAAATTTGAATCGCTTCATTATATCCTTAACTTTTTTTATGGTTAACCATTATTGAACAATCTAGAGGATTTTATGAGTAAACATTAAATCATATTGAGTTAACTTTCATAATTATTTTTAATATTATGAAAAATAGAAACATGAAGTTTGAATAAACGGTTTTAGTACTAAAAAATACTTTTGATAATCCGCACTAGTCCACACTCCTTTTCTTCTCTATACATAATATAAATAAATAGAAAAGGAGATGTTAATTTATGGCTGTTCAGTTTACAACAGCACCTATTGATAATCAAAACAATAATATTATATTGGTAGAAATACGTATTCGTAATACGGATCCCTCCAATCAAATGCAAGTAGTAGCAAAACTGTTTGATGAAGGATCATCAACTGAATCATTAGTTAGTTCAACAGCATTTGTAGTGAACTCAAGCAGTACTGAAAGCGTATCATTAATTACTGCCACATTGACCTCATTTTTGATTGAAATAGAAGTTGTTTTAGAAAATCGAAGTGATGATATTACCGTTACAGCAGCTCATCCTACCATCACTATATTTGGAAATTCAATTGAATTTATTCAGTTTATTCGTACACTGGTATCGAATCCAAATATATTACAAGAGATTGAATATCCCATTACTCCTCAATTAAATTTATTTTTACCAGATAAAATTGACTGTGGAGGAACAATTTCAGGAGATTTAACACTTGGTGGGGTACCTCAACCAGGGATTGATGTCATGCTATCAGCGAGTGTGACAGGTGTTTCGTTTACACCAAATCCATCTGTAACAGATATGAATGGGGATTTTGTAACGACGGTAACAGTACCAAAACCCACTTTTCTTCAAAATTCGCTTTTTTCGGCTTCAACGCAATTTAACGGGAATAATATTCAAACTCAATCGATAACAGAGGTAGAGTGTGGTGTCCTTTTATATGTGACAGGAGGAGGAGAAGTTTCTGTTGTTGACGGAAATAGCAGAATGATTATTGACACAGTCTCAATCGAAGAGGTTAGCGTACAGGATATAGGGGTTAGTCGTAGTACGGCTCAATTGTATGTCCCATATAGTAGTGGTTCGTCTACTACAGGCATTTCTGTCATTGATCTTCTTACAAATACATTAAATACTAGCGTTACTTTTCCCTCTGGCCAAAGGTTCGGAATTGATGTGAATAAATTGTTAAATAATGTGTATGTTAGTCAATCATCAGGTGTAAATGCTATTGAAGTCATTGATCCACAGTTAAATCAAATAATAGATACCATTACTATTTCTAATGGGGGAAATGTTCCATTTGGTGTAGCCGTGAATGATATAACTCAATCAGTCTATGTTGCTGCAGACAATGTTATTATCCTTATAGATGCAAATACAAACAATATTACGGATACGATTGGTACTGCAGGTAATTATCTTGGTATTGCTGTTAGTCAAAATCTAAACAAAATTTATGCGAAAGAATTCTCTAACAATATAGCGGTTATTGATGGAGCTATTAATGAAATAGTCATGACTATCACAGTAGGGGCACCTGGAACAGGAGCAACTTCTCCTCTTGCTGTTAGTGAGAATACAGACCAATTATATGTATCTAATGGAGGTGACGACACCGTTTCAATCGTAGATGTGACAAACGATATCATTATTAAAACCTTGTCAGTTGGGAATAGCCCCGCTGGAATTGCTGTTAGTGAGACATTGGACCAAGTATTTGTAGTTAACTACCAGGAGAACACTGTATCTGTTATTGATGCGATAACGAATAACATTATTGATACGATAACAGGTTTTATGACAGCTGGTAATGCTGGTGTCATCGCCATAAGCGAATCTTGTTAAAAATAGGCTCTAACATAGGTATATACCGTTCCATTTATGAGTTGACTTAATAGTAATATACTGAAGGGAGGTGAAAATATGGCAACCGGTAAAAATCTAATAGAAATTCAAATTCCTTCATCATCTTGTTATTTTGTTCCATTTATTGGTGAGACTCCAATTTTGGAATATAAATTAGTTTTTGGTACAGTAGGCCCACTATCTGAAGAAGGAATCATTATTTTTGGTGGAGAAGCTGAAGAATTTTTTAACGAGTTTATTGGAGATGAAATTGCTGATAAAACATTTATTAGAAAAGGAGAAACCCCTCCCGATAGCTTAACAAAGCCACCTTTTCCTGTTGATTTTATTCCAACAGCTGAAACAATTTCCCAATACCTTTACGAGCAACTCTTCCCAGCCTATTTGAAAACAAGTGGCATTCTTGTTTCGGTTATAGTTAGAGCACCAAGAATTGATGCTGTTTTTACAAACGAATCGATTAGAAGATTAGTTTTAGATGATTTTCATTAAGCTCAGCTGTAATCATTTCCTGTCTAGCTTCAATAATGGTTTCATTATATTTCCTAAGAGTAAACGTTTGTAAAACTTTTCAAACTGCTTTTTTTGATCTTTTATAAATCATTAGAAGTTTAAAAGAAGGTACTTTGTCGTCACTATTTGTGAGAATCAACTAAAATATATCAACAATAGAGCAGTTGATAATGTTTGAGTTAATGTCAGAGCATTTTCTGCAATAATTGGCAGGAGATGCTCTTATAGATTTTACTTAGCTTAAAAACGTCCCACTCCTATCATTTTTTTCGAAGTAATTTTCATTTCCTTGTTTCCTCTATTTCATATGTACCACTACATAAATAGTAGGATTAATGATTATATCTTTTTTTGTAAGTCGTCATTCCTTCTTTTTAATGTACTTAAATGTGTTGTATAGGAATACGAACAGGTATGGACGAGTGCGGATTTTTTGGAAAATTAGGTACACATCTTCGAAATAAAAATATACTATTCGTGCGCTTACTCGATGTTCTGTAAAATTTCTGTAATTAATAAACCTTCTAGCGTGGAGAACTAGGGGGTTTTTTGTGCTCTTGTGCACTTAACGGGTGATTATAAGGTAATTCCTAAAGAAATGTGATATCTCTTGGGCTACCTCCAACCGTAATCGTTGATGTCACTATATTTGTATCACCGTCGATCACTGAGACATTGTTGTCAAATTGATTGATAACATATATGACATTTGAGTCTTCAATGAGGGTTATTGCTGTTGGGAACTCCCCAACACTTATTGTCGCAGTTACTACATCTAGGTTTCCATCGATAACTGCGACATAATTGGGCCCTTGATTAGTAACATAGATGAGGTTATTTTCTTCATTTAAAGCAATTCCTACGGGTGAATTACCTACTGAAATTGTAGCAGTTACGACAAATGAACCTCCGCTAATAACGGAAACCAAATTATTAGATGGTCCACCTGTACCTGTCACATAAATTTTATTTGTCGATTCATTGACTGCTAAGTCTCTAGGAGATCCCCCCACCGTGACAGTTGCTGTGATAACGAAACCATTGTCACCATCAATAACAGATACGATTCCTGAAAATTCGGATGTAACGTAAGTTAGATTTCTTTGTTGATCAACCGCAACACCTTTTGCAGCGGAAGGGACGGTAACCGTATCAATAATTACATTAGATGTCCCATCAACAATGGTTACGGTGTTTGCGGCACCACCATTATTCGCTAAATAAATTAAATTTTCGTTTTCGTTAACAGCAACTCCAAATTGTTCCACATTTATTCCAGCTGGGATTGTATTGGTAATGAGATTGGTTGAAGCATCAATGACAGATAACATGAAAAAAACATCACTAGCTACGTATACTAAGTTCGTTACTGAATTAGTAGCAACTCCAGTAGGAGTATTTATTCCTGTAATTGTATTAACGACCATATTTGTAATTGCATCTATAACAGAAACATCATTAGATTCAAAATTCGTAACATATAATAAGAAGCATACCACTTCCGTTATCCCAACCGACTGCACGTTTTGTCCATCCACGGTAGCACTTCCAGTAATTGCGATTTCTGTCGTAGGATTTGGCACGGCTACACTTGTCACATAATTCCCGCTCATATCGGTTGTGGCCGGATTTGGCACGAACGAAACACCCGAGGTAGTGGACGTAAAACTAACATCAACACCCGCTTGTGGTACACCGTTAAACGAGACATCCCCAGATATTTGTCCTTCACAATTAATTATATCTGGTAAAAATATATTCAATTGCGGAGTGATCGGATAGTCTATATCTTGCAAAAGCTCTGGTCTAGATACCATTAAACGAATGAATTGATTAAACTCGCTCGATCCGTTAAATACCGTCACTGTTGGTTGAATGGCAGTCGCTGTGATCACCTCGCTTCGATTGGCTAAATCGATCTCTACCTCAATTAAAAACGAAGATAAAGCAGCTACACTATACAATTCACTCTCGGTTCTGCTTGCATCGACTGTAAATGAATTCGAGTGAATAAGTGCTTCCGGTGAACTACTTTCGTCTAAAAGTCTTACGGATACACTCGCACTGTTTGACGGATCCGTATTTCGCACACGGATTTCGATATTACTTAAAAAAAGATTCGTGTTATCGATTGGTCCCGTCGTATATAAAATAGACATCTTTTACTCTCCTCCTTTTTGAATGTACTTACAGGTTATGTAAAGGAATACGAACCGGTATGGACGAGTGCGGATTTTTTGAGAAAATTAGGTACACATCTTCGAAATAAAAATATACTATTCGTGTGGTTACTCGATGTTCTGTAAAATTTCTGGAATTAATAGGCCTTCTAGCGTGGAGAACTAGGGGGGGGTTTGTGTGCTCTCGTGCACTTAACGAATCCATCCCCTAGTTAAAAGTCAATTGCGTTAAATGGATGTCAGCAACACGCTATAACCATATGTGTTTATTCACCATGATAAAAGTCCAAGCATTATTACTCTTATTACATATGATGAATTGAATACTAAAATGGAGGTGAAAATTATGGGGCATGGATTTCCCCAACATCAAATTAAATACGGACTTGATGCTATTGTTCGACCGGAAACCCGAATTTCCGTCGCTTTACAAACAGTCCTAAACCCGCCAGCGGTAGACTTGGAACAAGATTTACAAGCACAATTTATTTTTTCCGACCCTGCAACAGCTCGTTTCGTTACTATTACAGCTATCATTGATGGGGAACCAGTGCCGGTTGAATTAGAAGATGGATTTTATAGAACTGATTTAGGCGTCGTCAAACCAAATGAATCGATAACAACGTTAGTAACTCTAGGTTCGGAACTAGCAGGACGGGATGTAGGCTTAACCGTTGAATTACTGGAGGCGAATGGAAATAACATACTTGCGTGTGAGGATTTATGGGTTGCCGTACAGCCAGCTTAATTACGACAAAAAATGACTAGAGAGGAGGATGACACATGGCCACCACTGTTCACCAAATAAAATGGAATTTACCGGCTTTAGTACTTCCAACTACAACTACCCCGGCAAATCTACAGGTGGTAGCAAATGTAGACGCTGTTGACCTCGTTGAAAACTATTCAGCAAGGTTTGTTTTATCTGACCCTACTACTCCAGAAAACTTTGTCATTATGTTTAATGTTGATGAAAACCCTCGAAGACTTGAGTTTAACAGTGCAGGTGTTGCAGTACTTCCCGATGTTTTTTTAAACGAAACAGTAGCTGGGACATTTAGGATTGAAATTCCGTTTTCTGGATTTATCACGTATCAATTGTTTGAACAAGAAACGAAGACTGTCGTCGCAGAACGAATAGTTTTAATTGAAGGCATTAAAACTCCAGAATGAAAAATCCCCACTTCTTGCATTAAGAAATGCGACAGCGGGGCTTTCAATCTGAAGAAATCATCTGTTACTAATATAGGTGATATTTAACTAAAGTTTAACCGAAAAAGTCCTGTACGTCTTTCTTTACGTAATCCTTATCATTTCATAATCGAGAAATTGTCATTCAACTGGCCTTTGGAGATCCTGCTGCGTAATCTCCCTTTTCTCTAGATAGCGGCGGAACTTGGTTTTCGTTTTTTTCCTCAAGCTTATCAGCTCTCTTAATTCGAATAGCATTATTCACCTCAGATCATTTGAAGGATTTTGTCTAATTTACTTTTAAATAAAACCAATTTTTGAACATGCTTTATATAAAAATTCCCATAAATTGAGTTGTAGTAAAAAACCATCCTAGTCACAAAAAACTTAAAAATCGCCTTATTTTAGTTAAATCCGCACTAGTCCAATCATTTTTTATTCACTCACATACCATAAAAGGAAATGTGAAAAGGATGTGAGTAAAATGTCTATTATATTTACAACAGGTCCTATTGATAACACTAATTTAGACTTAGGTAATGTTGAAGTTCGTGTCCGCAATACAGACCCGTCAAACAGTGCGAGTGTATCCGTACGATTTTTGGATGAAAGTTCATCGCCTGAGTCACTTATTGACTCAGATTCATTCATGGTCGATGCAAGCAGAACCGAAAGTGAATTGTATAGTGTAGCTGCTTTATCTTCGTTTTTAATCGAGGTGGAGGTCAATTTAGAAAATCGAAGCGATATAATCACCACCTCGGCCGTTCATCCAACAGTGACCGCATTTAACGGATCAAGTGAGTTTGTTCAATTCATTCGTTTAATGGTATCAAGCCCGGAGGTCTTACAGGATATCGATTATCCGGTGACTCCGCAATTAAATTTATTTTTACCCGACTTCATCAAGTGTAAAAGACCAATATCGGGTGACGTATCGTTAAACGGTGTACCACAAGCGGGTGTTGATGTTAGCTTTATGTCTAATACGTCGGGTGTTTCGTTCATGCCAAATCCATCCACTACGGATATGAATGGAGATTATGTGACGACTGTTGTCGTGACACCTTCAAAGCCTACGACGGAAACTTCCATTACCGCGAGTGCAACCGTGGATGGACAAAACGTGCAGTCGGTTGGGATAACGGAAGTGTTATGCCTTTTATTATATGTTACAAATTCTGAATCTAATGATGTTTCTGTTATAGATGCATCTACGAATATGGTGATTGATACGATTACAGGAATCACAAATCCTACTGGAATTGCCGCAAATACCGAAACAGGTTTAGTCTATGTAGCTAATAATGATTTCTTCCTATCTGTTATTGATGCGACAACAAATCTCATTATTAACACAATAACGGCTGGAGATGGTGTGTTTATCTTTGGGATCGCTGTTAATGAAAGTGAAAACTTAATTTATTTAGCTAATACTGGTACTAATGTTATAGGCAACACTGTAACTGTTGTTGACGGAACATCTAATCTCATTATTGATACGGTTACCGTTAGCGATAACGTTATCGAACCTGCTGAGCCAAATGGTATTGCGGTTGATCAACAAAGAAACCTAATCTACGTTACATCTACTATAGGTATCGTTTCCGTTATTGATGGAGACATTGGTTTCGTAATTACAGCAACTGTCACGGTAGGAGGTACTCCTCTAGGTATAGCAGTTAATGAATCGACAAATAAAATATATGTAGGTACAGATGGTTTGTTTGAGAGTGGTCCTGTTGCCGTTATTGACGGTGCTTCATTTGTTGTGATTGCTACCATTTCAGCAGGTATCTCTCCTACCGGAGTGGCACTGAATGAAGATAGCAATATCGTCTATGTTACAAATTTATTATCCGACAATGTTTCTGTTATAGACGGAAACTTAGATGTAGTTACGGCAACCATTTTTATTAGTGATACTTTAGGTGATATAACCTTCAGTGAAGACTTAAATAATATTTATGTTGTCAATAGCTTTGTTTATGTCATTGATGCTGATACAAATATGGTAACGACAACGATTTCAGTAGGGGATAACCCAATAGGTGTCACGTTTCTATAATTTATGAATAAACAAAATTAACGAATAATAGGTGACTAGATACATTTATAGAAAGGCTAAATAAGAGCTAGTCAACTTTTGTTAAATAAAAAATATATAAAGGAGTGAAATAGAATGTCCATTTTATTTACAAGCGGACCGATCGATAACACAAATTTTTTTTTAGGTAATGTTGAAGTCCGCGTCCGCAATACGGATCCATCAAACAGTGCAAGTGTAACTGTAAGACTTTTAGACGAAAGCCTTTCACCAGAGGCACTTATTGACTCGGATTCATTTATAGTCAATGCAAGCAGAACCGAAAGTGAATTGTATAGTGTAGCTGCTTTATCTTCGTTTTTAATCGAGGTGGAGATCGATTTAGCCAATCGAAGCGATGTGATTACCGCCACTGCCGTTCAACCAACAGTGACCACATTTAACGGATCGAGCGATTTTGATCAATTCATTCGTTTAATGGTATCGAGCCCGGAGGTCTTACAGGATATCAATTATCCGGTGACTCCGCAACTTAATCTGATCTTACCTGAAACAGCCATTTGTTCAATGGCGTCAATTATGGGTGATGTCTCGTTAAATAATATCCCTCAAGCTGGGATTGACGTTAGTTTTACTGCTGACACGTCGGGTGTTTCGTTTATGCCAAATCCAGCAACTACGGATATGAATGGTGAGTATGTAACGAGTATAGTTGTGACCTCGCCGAAAGGACCGACAAATACCGCTGTTACTGCAAGTGCTACTGTGGATGGGCAAAGCGTTCAGTCTGTTGGGGTGACAGAAGTTGAATGTTTACCCTTTGAAATATATGTTACGAATAATGGTTCTAATGATGTTTCTGTTATCGATACAGTTACAAATATGGTGGTTGATACGATTACGGGAATCACAAACCCTACTGGGATTGCCACAAACTCGTTAACAGACTTAGTATATGTTGCGAATAATAGTTCCTTCCTATCTGTTATTGATGGCACAACAAATGTCATTATTAACACAATCACAATTGGAATATTTGTCTCAGAATACGGAGTTGCTGTTAATGAAAGTGAAAACTTAATCTATTTAGCGAATAATGGTGGTTCGGCAAATACGGTCATTATTGTTGATGGAACATCTAATGTAATCACTGATACTGTTTCTGTAACTTCAGCCGCAATAGGTGTTGCGGTTGATCAACAAAGAAATCTAACTTACGTCACATCTGAAGGTTCAGGTGTCGTATCTGTTATTGATGGTGATAATGGGTTCGTCATTACGGCAACTTTCACGGTGGGTGGTTCTCCTCAAGGTTTAGCAGTCAATGAATCGACAAATAAAGTCTATGTGGCTGGTACAGGTGTAGCCAGTGACGTGGTTTCTGTAATTGACGGAGGTTCATTTGTACTGACTTCTACCATTTCTGTGGGTAGCCTTCCTTTAGATGTTGCGTTAAATGAAAATACCAACCTTATTTATGTTACTAATCAAGGGAGTGAAAATGTTTCGGTTATCGATGGAAACTTAGATGTAGTAACTGCGACTATTACTGTTGGTGGAAATGGGCTAATAGCAATAACCCTTATTGAAGACTCTAATACTATTTATGTGGCTAATGCGAATAGTAACAATGTCTCTGTCATCGACGGTGATACAAATATGGTTATCACAACAATTACAGTAGGAATTACTCCGAGAGATATTACGTTTCTTTAATTTAGGAGCTTTTAAACATGTGAATATTGAATTGACATTTTGTAAGATTGAGAGTTTGGTTTTTTCATTATAGAGAGTTAAAAAGAAGAGGGCATTTATTGTCCTTTTCTCCATGAGAGTTTTATTAATGAAAAATACAAAAGGTAATTGCCCTTGGTAAGTACTTTCAAATAGTTTAATAAATAAAATGAAGAAAGGAAATGAGTGAATTTGTCCATTTTATTTACAAGCGGACCGATCGATAACACAAATTTTATTTTAGGTAATGTTGAAGTCCGCGTCCGCAATACGGATCCATCAAACAGTGCAAGTGTAACTGTAAGACTTTTAGACGAAAGCCTTTCACCAGAGGCACTTATTGACTCGGATTCATTTATAGTCAATGCAAGCAGAACCGAAAGTGAATTGTATAGTGTAGCTGCTTTATCTTCGTTTTTAATCGAGGTGGAGATCGATTTAGCCAATCGAAGCGATGTGATTACCGCCACTGCCGTTCAACCAACAGTGACCGCATTTAACGGATCAAGTGAGTTTGATCAATTCATTCGTTTAATGGTATCAAGCCCGGAGGTCTTACAGGATATCAATTATCCGGTGACTCCGCAACTTAATCTGATCTTACCTGAAACAGCCATTTGTTCAATGGCGTCAATTATGGGTGATGTCTCGTTAAATAATATCCCTCAAGCTGGAATTGACATTAGTTTTACTGCTGACACGTCGGGTGTTTCGTTTATGCCAAATCCAGCAACTACGGATATGAATGGTGAGTATGTAACGAGTATAGTTGTGACCTCGCCGAAAGGACCGACAAATACCGCTATTACTGCAAGTGCTACTGTGGATGGGCAAAGCGTTCAGTCTGTTGGGGTGACGGAAGTTGAATGTCTACCCTTTGAAATATATGTTACGAATAATGGTTCTAATGATGTTTCTGTTATCGATACAGTTACAAATATGGTGGTTGATACGATTACGGGAATCACAAACCCTACTGGGATTGCCGCAAACTCGTTAACAGACTTAGTATATGTTGCGAATAATAATTCCTTCCTATCTGTTATTGATGGCACAACAAATGTCATTATTAACACAATCACAGCTGGAATAAATGTAATCCAATTTGGAGTTGACGTTAATGAAAGTGAAAACTTAATTTTTTTAGCGAATAATGGTGGTCCTGCAAACACCGTAACCATTGTTGACGGAACATCTAATGTAATTATTGATACTGTTACCGTAACACCTCAAGCCAACGGTGTTGCGGTTGATCAACAAAGAAACCTAACTTACGTCACATCTGCATTTACAGGATTCGTATCCGTCATTGATGGTGATAATGGGTTCGTCATTACGGCAACTATCACGGTGGGTGGTTCTCCTCGAGGTTTAGAAGTCAATGAATCGACAAATACAATTTATGTTGCTTTAAGTTCTTTTCCTCTAGTATCTGTTATTGACGGAGATTCATTTTTACTGACTTCTACCATTTCTGTGGGTATCGTTCCTTTAGATGTTGCATTAAATGAAAATACCAACCTTATTTATGTTACTAATCAAGGGAGTGGTAATATTTCGGTTATCGATGGAAACCTAGATGTAGTAACTGCGACCATTACCGTCGGAATTGGGAGCGGCCTATCAGCAATAACCCTTATTGAAGACTCTAATACTATTTATGTGGCTAATACGAATAGTAACAATGTTTCAGTTATTGACGGCGATACCAATATGGTTATCACAACGATTACAGTAGGAGGTAGTCCGTTAGATATTACGTTTCTTTAATTAAGGAGCTTTTAAACATTTGAATATGGAATTGACATTTTGTAAGATTGAGAGTTTGGTTTTTTCATTATAGAAAGTTAAAAAAGAAGAGGGCATTTATTGTCCTTTTCTCCATGAGAGTTTTATTAATGAAAAATACAAAAGGTAATTGCCCTTGGTAAGTACTTTCAAATAGTTTAATAAATAAAATAAAGAAAGGAAATGAGTGAATTTGTCCATTTTATTTACAAGCGGACCGATCGATAACACAAATTTAAACTTAAATAGTGTTGAAATCCGCATACGGAATGTGGACCCAACCAATAGTGCGAATGTAAATGTAAGATTGTTTAATGAAAATAGTTCACCTGAATCTCTTAATCAATCAATTTCATTGACAGTAAATGCAAATAGTACCGAAAGTGTTTTATATAGTGTAGCATCGTTATCATCTTTTTTAATCGAGGTCGAGGTCGATTTAGAAAATAGAAGTAATATTACGGCAATCACTTCCGTACAACCAACGGTTACTTTGTTTGATATTATTAGCAATCAATTTGTTCAATTTGTACGCTTGTTTGTATCCAGTCCCGAGCTTTCACAGGACGTTAATTACCCTGTAACACCTCAAGTTAATCTGTTTTTACCGGAAAAAATCAACTGTAAGTATAAGATTTCTGGCGATGTTACAATCAATCAAGTACCTCAGTCAGGTATTGACGTATCTTTGACTTCGGATGTAGCAGGTGTATCTTTCTCACCTAATCCTACTACAACGGACTTGAACGGGGAATATGTAACAACTGTTACCGCTGTTGATCCAACCGTTACGCAAGACGCAGCTATTTTTGCAACCGCACAAGTAAGCGGAAGTAACTCTAGTACAATAGGAATTACTGAAGTGGTTTGTGGTATTCTCCTTTATGTGACCGGTGGAACAGTTGTCTCTGTAGTAGATGGGACGACTCGTTCAATTATTGACACGATCACCGTTTTTAATGCAGATTCAGTAGCTATTGCTAATAGTAATGAATTCAATCAATTATATGTTGGTTATGCTGGTGGAACTTCTGAGGTCACTGTCATAGATACTTTAACTAACTCTATTTCAACTACTCTTAACATTGAAGATGATGATACAAGAGGAATCGCTGTCAACACTAACACGAATCAAGTGTATATAAGTTTTGATAATTTGGGTGAAATCACTATTTTCGATGAAGAACAAAATGTATTTATTACAACGTTTTCAGTAGGAACGCTTCCCAGAGGAATTGCCGTCAATGAAACTACTAATAAAGTGTATGTAGCTAGTAATAATAATATCACGGTCATTGATGGCCAAACAAATGCGATAACTAACACATTGACACCTTCAGGCTTGTTAACGAATATAGCCGTTAGTGAAAATATAAATAAGGTTTATGTAACTAGTGATGGACCAGACAGAGTATATATTTTAGATGGAGTTACCGACAATATCTTAGAAACAATAACGGGTATTAATATTAGCGCCACCTCAGGTGTAGCCGTCAGCGAAAACACGAATCAAGTATATTTTGCTTCTGATCCAAATAATATTGGAGTAATAGATGCTATATCTAATGTGATTACGGATACAATTAGTGTCGGCAGTTCTCCAGCTGGTATTGCGGTTAGCGAAACGACAGATCAAGTATTTGTTGTTAATTCGGGAGAAAACACGGTCTCAATTATCGACGCAACAACTAATATGATAGTTGGCACTATTAGTGGATTTTTAGATCCTTTTGTTTTAGCAATTAGCGAATCTTGTTAAAGGTATCATATTTATCTATAAAAAGAAGGGAAGTCCTCTCTTTAAGGGCTTCCCTTTACTTATAATCTTATTATTTGTTTCAACTGATTTCGTTTATTTTCTATACCTAGCTTTAGCTTGCGGAAGCACCTGCGTAGCAGGAGGTGTGGTATAAAACCACCTACTTTTAGTAGCATTTCTTTTAGTCGGCTTTAGCCGATAAAACTCGTAGGCGGTTCAGTCCGCCTACGAGAAATCTCCGTACTTTAGTGTGGAGTCGTTTAGTTTACCTGGATTATTTCGATTAAAGTTAACTAAATATTCAAGTCGTGATTTAGAAATTTGCCTAGGTAGGTTTTAGGTTCATGACTAAGTGTACTGTCAGAAAATCAAGAAAAGATGTTTTGGTCAATTTAAAGCAATCACTTTCATACTAATCGTATTAGGTTTTATTGAGGAGAACCATTCGTGTTTTTATCTATGTTGTACTGATGGAGTTGAAATACACTTTCACCTTTCTATTTAACATGAATGATTTTCCCTTTTGAATTAAAGTGTACATTTTTATTTACAAGTATTCCCTTTTCATTCACATACTGAGTATAGGCTATTTTTTGATTTTTATTTTTAATAGGGTATTTAAATGTTCTTATTCTGATCAAACATTTAGATTTACTAATGAACATGGTATTTTGAACGTGTTTACTTGGAGTTAAAGTAATCAAAATTTTTTGTTCCGGCCTTTTGTGTACAACAACATCAGCATTTTGAGCCGTAAAACTTTTGATGCAAGATAATAACAAGAAACACGGACAACTAGATGCACAGGCAGATGGGATGCAAGGGGATATATTACATGATGGTGGGGGTGGAGCATTTAATTTCACAGTACGTGTTTGCACTTTAACATCATTTGAATTCACTATACTATCTCCTTTCATCAAAATTTTTAAGTCTTCACAATAGTAGATGCGAAAATTGCTGTAGTTGCTTGTGTTAAAACCCAATAAACGATAGAAAGTTGTTTTTTAGCAAAGAAAACGAACAAATGGACGACTATGGAACACCTAGACTAAATTGTTTCTAAATGAAAGAAGAAGGTATCATCCTTTTTCATTTTTTAAAGGAATGAATGACTCTCATATTGAATTATTGAATGATAAGTAAAATTTTGAGAGGAGTTTTAAAGGATGACAGAAAAAATCCCGCCTGTTGTAACGGTTACAAATAGTGCATTCGAAAGCACCAAAGGAGTTCTTTTTCAAGGGAAGTCGCCTATTTTACTGCCTGACTTAGTCAATAATGCATGGGGAGGATTGTTTAACCCTTCAGATTCTCAGTTGAATTTATTTTTAGGTCTTGGTGCTATATCTAATTTTTCAAATACTGTTATTAAAGTTGGTATATTCTTAAATTCTAAACCACCTGGGACGGTATTTGAATCACCACAATCCGCCCCACTTAAAATAGGATCGGATAATAAACCTTTTGGAACGATCTTATACAACCAATCAATTCAAGGAGAACCTATTGGTGGAACTGAAATTGTATCACTATCAGTAGGTCCATTTTCAACTTTTTCCGATTTTAGTATTTTAGGAAGAGTAATTGTTCAACCAGGAACAAATATCCTCTTTTTTTTGAGTAGCGAAGAAAGTACAGAAGCTTCAGTTACTTTTAGCTGGTGGGAGAGTGTGGGGATTGTATGTTGATTATTTACTTGTGTAGAAGAAGGGGTGGTTAAGTATTCTTCCTTCGTACTTTAGAGTGAAGTAATTAAGTTATCGAGCATTTTAGTTGGGAAATTTAGTGTATTAGATTTTGACTATTATTCAAATATAGGGAAGACTACCTGAAAAGCACCTATTAAAGGTGCTTTTCCTTTACTTCACAAGATTTGTTTCAAGAATCTCTTAGTAAATGGAGGGTTTATGTATTTTTCTTGGTTATGTTTGTTGTGACCTAGCTAAAATTAAAAAATTGTATAATACTTCTTTTTGTTCAAAGGTAATATCCTTATTAAATTGGTGATTTCATCGTTGTATAGTTCTAGTCAGGGGGAATTGTGTTTGTAAATGCTAACGGAGATGCCTTCAGAACATAGGTGGATCTAGGTTGCCAAGGACCTAGTTATTAGTAGATTCTTATTTAAAGTGTGTAACTTTCTTGATTAGTTTAACGTCAAAAAGATGAAAAGAGCCTACAGGAGGTTAAGAGATGAAGAAGATGATGGCAATTTATTTGATGTTGGTAGCAATTTTTTCTCTAATGATAGGGTGTTCTTTCAACAGTTCATCAGATGATAAAGGTAAAACTGATGATCTACGCATACAGGGCTATATACTAGAGGTAGCGGAAGAAGAAGTACTTTTGGTTAGAGATATAAGCTTATCAGAATTCAATAAAATAAGAGATTTATCTTTAGAAGAGCTAATGGAGAACGATGAATTCTCACATGACCTTATATATGTTAAATATGAAAATAGCAGTGAATTTAGTATAGGTGACAGGGTAATTGCTTCAATATCTTCAGATGGTATTTATGAGACTTGGCCAGCTCAAGCTGAAGCTGAAAAAATTGAGTTGTATAATTGACTACTCTAAGTATTAATCTGATACAGCTTTTATTTAGGAGCGGTTGGAAGTGAGTTGAACTTAAAATTATGATAAGGGTAACGGTCGTTATTGTTCAGATCGTAATGAGTTATCAAATTTGGAGTTAGACAATGATTAATAATAAGATTACATATTATTTTGCACTATGATTTGAATGTAAAAAGGTGTCCCGTGCTTGGGACACCTTTTTAAAGATAGTATTGAATAATATCTTTTCCATAATAGATAGAGACAATGGCTAAACCGAGAAAAACAACCTGTTCAATTAAGCTACCTGTCTTTGTAGTCATTGGAAAACGGATCGATTTTTTAAGAGGATAAAAAAGCATAATCCCCCTTTTCGTCATTCCATCAAGAACGAAGTGACTAATCATACCTAGTAAAACACCTGTAGAAATCGCCGAGAAAGGAATAAACGTTTTTAGCAAAGAGGCAATGATGAAAAGAAATAATAAGCTATGTGTAAATGTTCTGTGACCGAAAATGGAATTGATAATCTTTGATAAGAATGGAAACCTTCTCCCGATTTTACTTCCACTATGGCAGATATCGGGGAGAAGGGAGCCGATCATTCCAGATGTGATTAAAATGGCTGGATTGTCGTTTGTTATGGTGAAAGCAACAGCACATGTTGCAACTCCCGCCATCATATGTGTTTTTCCTGTCATGGGTAAATCAACCTTTCTGTTTCTAAGATGTATTCGTGACGGATAGAAGGTTTGATACTGAAAGCAACTTTCCAAGTTTATCATAAATATACTTCTCGGGTGAGAGTCGAAAGAAGTATATTTATCGATAAAAGATATGTTCCTAAAAGGTACCTAACTGAGTTTGTAACACCTCTGTTTCTCCTCACGCGGTTTTTTATATAGAAGGTTTAGTTATAATCTATATGCACACAAGATAAATGGAGCATACAGAATTGATTTATAAAAAGGAAACTTCTTTTTTGAAAATATGAAGAAATAGACAAAAAGTATCTTTAGTAACATACCATATTTATCCTTAATCTATGCTATAGTAGAAGTAGGAAATATCAATATTAATATTAGCTGTTTGATTATGTTTTGAGTTATCACATCATTCTTACTTTTTGGAGGTGTTGAGATATGGACTTCTCTACTATTATTTCTGAAGACCGTATTAAACGAGCCTATGAAGACGGAGTGTTTGATCATTTAGAAGGATATGGGAAACTGTTACCAAAAGATGATGCTTCTCACCTTCCACCAGAATTACGAATGGCTTATCGTATCATGAAGAACGGCCGTATGATCGTTGAGACAGAAGTGAAAAAAAGAGATTCTTAATATTGAAGACCTACTTAAAGAAACCAAATCGGAAGAAGAAAGAAACGATTTAACGAAACAACTCCATTATAAACAGAAGAAACTAGATAGCATTCTTCAAAAAAGAGGTGCTACAAATTCAAACGCTTCGGCTTTTTATAAAGAGAAAATGATGGATAAGTTGAAATAACTAGAAACCCATTAACAATAAGGGTTCTTTTTTTTTACAATTCCCCAATCTAATAAACATAGTGCACGAAGGTGATAAAAAGAACGTAGCATGGATTAAACGAAATTTTTAGGCTAAGGGATTATCGTCCTTTGTTTGAAGTGAGTCAATATAGCATTGTTCTATCTTTAAATGATTATTGTTATACTAAGACATTAAAGGAGGAATGTTCTAATGACAAATGGTGGTTGTATTAAATGTGGACATACAGAAGCAGGACAAAAAGAGATTGCTACATCTGGAACAGGGTTATCAAAAATGTTCGATGTGCAGCACAACAAATTCATGGTGGTATATTGCAAAAACTGTGGTTATTGTGAGCTATATAATAAGAACACTTCAGCGGCAAGTAATATTGTTGATTTGTTCTTTGGTTGATAACTGTAAATCCTTTTAACATTGTTGCAAGGAAATAGAAGTATCTTTCTGTAGCTCAAATGGATAAAACTAAAATGATAAATGAATTGTGAGAACGGTCAAGTCACCAAAGGAGTCAAATGCCCATATAATACATCAAGATTTTAAGTAGGTGATGTTTATGTGGGCTTTACTTGGATATTCTTTTTCACTTTTGACTTTAATCGTAGTGACAACCGCTCTTTTTTTAAGAAATCTATTAATCTATCCTCGTACTTTTCGGTATGAAGAAACATTTGAGTTAGGGATTAAAAAGGGAGAAATTAATGTAGTGAAATATCATACACTAGAAAAGTATGAGTTATACATTGATTCAAAGTTTGGCTATAAGATACACGGTTTGTTATTTCCTTTGAAAAGAGAATCAAAAAAAGCGATCATTATAGCTCATGGTATAAGATGGAGTTTATTTGGAAATGTAAAATACATCGACCTGTTTCACAGGCTAGGCTATCATGTATTAACGTATGACCAGAGGTTTCATGGGAAAAGTGAAGGGTCACATACGTCTTTTGGCTTTTTTGAAAAATATGATATGCAAGCATGGGTAGATTATTTATATAAAAAATTAGGCGATGATGCCCAAATAGGGGTGTTAGGTGAATCGTTAGGTGCAGCAACAGCATTACAAGCGTTAAAAGATTATCCAAAGATCGCTTTCTGTATAGCGGATTGTGCGTATAGCAATTTAATAGATTTACTCAAAAGTCATCTTTTCTTTTTCAATAGACTATCCCTTTCCTTAATTATTCCAATTACGAGCTTTTTTACGAAAATGTTTCACGGTTGGAGTTTTAAGCAAATTTCTCCTATTAACCATCTTCATGAAACAAACACGCCTATTTTATTAATTCACGGCGAGAAAGATCGCATTATTCCGAAACGAATGAGTGAAGAAATGTATAGAAAGATTCGAGGAATCAAACAACTTTATATTGTACCGAATGCAGGACACACAGAAGCCTATGTATACGACCCATTAAATTATGAGTCGGTGGTTAAAGAATTTTTAGAGTTAATTGAAAAGAGATAAAAAAGAGGAGACATGAGAATGCTTTTAAAAAGTATTCTTTATTTTTGTATGTAATAAAAGTGTAATTTTACATATAAAATATAGTATTATACTTATTGAAGGTGGTGATTTTAAATATGAAAATCTTAAATTCTTTATATTATCTCTTATTGATTTTAGGGATTATCGTTCTCTTGTATCATTTTCTAGCATGGGGAATAGTGGGTAGTTATATTATAAATGAAGAAAGTTTTCAAGATTATTTGGTTTTCACAGACCCACCTTATAATAAAAGCAGTATATCTGATTTAGATAAATTCATTTACGGTGCGAGTATTTCAAATCATCATTATTATGTCATAGCTACTCTCATATTTATAACCATTATTACGATGATAAAACATTTTTGTGGTCGAAAATCCGATGAAACTTTCTGAACTGATAATCGTATTTTATTTTAACGTGTATAGTTTAATATAGGGGATAACCTCCATAAATATAATTTCACTAGGAAGTGATCTGATGAAAATCTTGTTTGCTCTGTTGGTTATAATTGGATGTTTTATTTTGTTTAACTGGCTAATGGGATATAGAAAAGGGAATATCGTTATTGATTTTGATGAGCGCTTTTTTAATCGTGATCGGTATATCTCAGCAATTAAAAAGAAACTTGAGAGTGAAGGGAGAATGGTTGAATATAAAGGTGGGGGAAGATTCTTGATTGATGGAAAAACGTATCTATTTATAGAGCGTAACGTCAGTATGGGAAATGTACCGTTACAAAGAACGATATTAAAACTAGAAAAATAGGGGAATAAAAAAATGAAAGTATTGAACATACGTCATATACCGAAAGCAACCATAACAGAGTTCTTTAATAAGCATTGGGGAAGTAGCGAAATGGTGATCTCTTCGGGAGTATATCAATGTGATGAACTGGAGGGATACGTGGTCATAAACGATCAAAAAGAGATCATAGGTTTAGTCACTATTATTCTTTCTAAGGAAGAGTGTGAAATCATTTCACTAGATAGCCTTGTGGAGAGAAAAGGAATAGGTAGTCTACTTATGAAAGAAGTAGAAGCATATGCTAAAAACCATTCTTGTTTTAAAATGAAAGTGACTACAACGAACGATAATTTACTAGCTCTAGGGTTCTATCAAAGGCGTGGTTATCAAATAACAGAAGTAATCAAAAATGCAGTAGTTCAAGCAAGGGAAATCAAGCCCCAAATTCCCATGATCGCAGAAAATGGAATTCCAATAAGGGACGAGCTAATCTTAGAAAAAATGATTTAATCTACATCTTTATGGTGTAGCTTTTTGTTTGCTTTGATTGAAAGGGAAAATTCTGATAGTTTCAACTTTTGCTTGATCTATGAAAAAATCTTCAATTAATGATAAGATAAAAACATTGGTGTAAAGACAGGTGTTTGAACTTTACTTTAAAAGAGGTGCGGTTTCTACTATATTAATCACATTTAAACAATGTGGTATGTTTTTTGTGTTATTTCCCTTTGTAAACAGGGTTTAATACATCATGGAGGTATCATAATGAAAACAATGAAAGAGATGCAACAATTATTTCCTAGTATTGATGGAAATGAACAACAACGCAATGATTTTTTAGGCTATGTTTCAGAACTAGTGTCCAAATTAGATGAATTAAAAGATCCAAAAAAATTATCTTTAGGTGAGATGCCGGATTACACAAAAGATTACTATGAACAAGTTATGAACCAAGCAATGATACCCGAAAATGGGGTGGCGATTCAAGAATTGATTGACCAATTAATTGAACTCGCAAAAGGTCAACGATATATTAATAGTAATTACGTCGCGAATGCAGTCCCACTACCGAATATACCAAGTTTATTAGGGAATCTATTAATGGTTTTGACTAATGGAAATGGTTTGTGGGATGTGGAAGGAGCTGCTCCTGCACTTGCAGAAGTGAAAATTACGAGTATGTTATCAAAGATGATTGGCTACAACCCAGAAAAAAGCGGTGGATATACTACATGGGGAGGACAAGGAGCCGTATTTAATTCATTGCGATTGGCTATTACGAGACAGTTCCCTGAATCAAATAAAGAAGGGATTCCTAATAACCTGTACTGCTTTTGCTCTGAATTGAGTCATTATAGCTTATATAAATCGGTTGAAGCAACTGGAATTGGAATTAATAATATGATTCGAGTAAAAGTAAATGATGACCATTCGATGAACATTGACGATTTAAAAGAAAAGATAGAAGCGGTCATTGCCAATGGTGGTATTCCTCTATATATCCTTGCTACGATGGGTACAACTGATACGTTCGGAATCGATTCCATCAAAGAAATCAAGGAAGTTGCTATGAAACTAGAAGATGAGCATAACTTAAAGCCAATCTATATTCACGCTGATTCAGCGATGGGTGGAATGTATACGTTCTTTAATGACTATGACTTTGCCCAAAACCCATTGGACTTTGAGCCACGTGTTTGTGATACGTTATCCAATTTTCAATCAAAATTTAAGTTTATTCATTTAGCAGATAGTATGGTTTTTGATTTTCACAAATTAGGTCAAACGCCGTATATTTCGAGTCTTTTCCTTGTGAAAAATAAATCTGACTTAGTCAATGTTGATTTGGATTCATCAGAAACTCCTTATATAGGAAATCGCGGATATGGAAGCTATCACACAAGTTATACTTTAGAATGTTCCCGAATGGGAAGTTCGATTACCATCTTGGCTTCTCTTCTTGGTCTTGGAATTGAAGGTTATCAAAGATTACTAGCAAACTATATATTAGTTAATCATCATTTTAGAGATTCGTTAAAAGAGAGCTTTTCAAATGTTGCCGTGACAAATGAGGTCTCTCCTATTACAACGTTTAGATTCTATCAAGACGAAGTAGTATGGGAAAAGGAAAAAAACGGTGAACTCACAATCGATGAAATAAGAGAGATCAATGACTATAATGACGGATTTGCAGAGTTAATCGGTATCGAGCGAGACGTTGTTTATTTTGGAAATACGAAAAAGCAACGATTGATTTTGCCAAAAGGATCTGAAAAAAGGATCCCAATTTACGCACATAAATTTTTCAGTATTTCTCCTTATACAACAGTTGAAGAGGTTGAAAGGTATATTGGGTTCTTAAAAGATCATATGAATATGTATGAAAAACAGCCTGTACTCATGTAAATAAAGGGGGATTTCCCCCTTACTCATTGAGTTCTAGCTTCATGACGATTTTTTTATGCTCTTCTTCTTTATATGCATTAAAGATAACTTTCACCCAATTAAGTTCTTCTATATTGGTCCTTTCTAAGTTCCAAAAAATAACTCCTTTTTTTGAAACCTCTCCAAAAATTTCACCACCAATAGGGTCTGAACACGAATCCTCTACGAATTCCACCTGTTCTCCAGTTGAAGTGACTAAAACGCCTTGATCAGGAAAGACGGAGAAGGTGTCATCAGTCGTGTTTTCTAAAACAAACTGGACACCGATTGACGATGGGGGATGATTCGAAAGTAAAACCTCTTCAATTTCCATTTTAAGTCCTTTATAATTTTCAGAGGCCATTCCTCTGTATATCTTCCAATCTTTTTCCTCAATAAAATTATTTCTTATTGAGTCAATTTCGCTTATATCTGTCTTATTTTTCTGTAAATCAATCATTTGTTCTTCATATTTCGTTGAAATCTGCTCTATTTCTTGTTGATGATCTTCTTCTGTTATTCCATGAGGAGAGAAAATATAGCCTAAAATAAAAAATATGATTCCAATAAAAGCCGCTTTAATGAATAGCCGTTCTCTACTACGCTTCAACGTGATCATCCTTTGAAAGAAGTAACAGTACAATATTTAGGATAAATTATAAAATGTTATTTATCAACGGTATTTGTAAAAGATTAATAAATATATATATAAATTCCTATAATGAATTTATAAAAACCCTACTTTATTCCTAAATATAGAAATGAAGGAGGGGGATTTCTCTATCTAATTTTAAATTGCAGTCATTATTTCCATTTAGTTACAAGTATGGTACTGTATAAGAGGAAGGGCTTTTATAATTAAAAATAAGTATAAAAACTTGTTCTTATTTAAATTATGTGTTTAATGTTGTCTAGCTCCGTCGCCCAGCGACTCGTAAGTTTTCGCCCTCCTCCTTTTGATAAGTCAACATCGAAGTCTTAGACTTTTCGTGTTTCCTTTATCTCATATGGAGTGCTCAAGCCCCTTCGTCGCTAAACGGTCTCCTGCACCTTCCTTTTTTATCGGATACTTTGTTCCTAAATTTAGAGAATGTTTTGAGTTTAATAAAAGGTAAAATGATTCCTCATAAAAATGTGGGGGTAGGGATGTTAGGATGGGTTATTCATATCATTATGGCTATTTAAGTGATTGTTTTGATGAAAAAAATAGATGATCGAACATTACATATTGCCTTTGACGAACCGACAGCTAATGGATTGGAAAATTTGTTGAAGTACGAGAGTGATCAAAAAGTAATGGCTGGTCCTCATCTGTTTTCAATTGGTCCCCTCTACGAATTGGATAAAAAAGAAGGGGAGGGAAAAACGCTATCAATGGTTATTTGACCATATGGATTATGAAAAGGACTATATGTATCAATACCTTTATAAGTGGGATAACCTGGTTGAAACCTTGTCGCGCATATCTGAATCCTCTCAAGTAGTCATTTGGGTGAGTGATAATGCGAATGAGCAAACCGGAATACGGTATGTTCTTTACTTGTTAAAGAACAAGGATTGTCCAATTTTTGTTTTAAATATGAATGAGCTATACAAACAGCATTTCAAAGGTGAAAGAAATATGATCACGTCAGGTCAAATCAAGCGCGAAGAATTGGAGGTCCTTTATCGTGAAATTGAAAACAATGAGCCTTTATCTAGTCATGAACGTAAAGATTTAGAAAAACAGTGGGGAGAACTTTCGGAAAAGCAAAAGGTTTTGCGTATTTGGAGAAGTAATCAAATAATAGATGTGGATGAAAATTATTTTGATATGATAATCATCAAAAAGGCCCAAGATTTATATATAGAACATGGGATCATAGGGTTTATGCACGCCTCAAGGTTGATAGGAGTCGTTATAGAAGAAATCATTGATAAACATAAACAATATATTGACTTCAATTATTTGAACTACCGATTAAGGGAGTTAATTTCAAAAGAGGTTTTTGAAAGAAAAGACGCTTTAAATTCTTTGATGGATTGTCGTATAAACTACTTAGTAAAACTAGCAAAATGTTACTTTCAAAAAGGAGAGGATTAAAATGGGATGGGCTATTCTTGTAATGGTTTCCTACTTACCAATTATCTATTGAATTCATAAACATCTAGATTTTTTAGAAGATGAGGTCAGAAGGATAGAAAAGAGGGGGGATGTCCTCAAAAATCTAACACTATATATCCCATTTATTCCAAAAATCGCTTTTTAAGTTCAGGAGTAGGCATCATACAAGAGTCTTGTTGACCAAACCATTTATAACGGTTCTTCGCAACATAGTTATAGATAAAATCTCTAATTGGTTTTGGAACGAGGATGAAAATAAAGAGCAAGCGCCAAAAGCCGCCTAATGTTTTAAACATATGCAAAGCTGCTGTTGACTTTGTGTAATATTTGTCACCTTCAACATAAACAAATGAATCAAAATTTGTTTGACAGAGGCCGAACTTGTTTAGGTAGTTTTGGCCTGATTCAGATTGTAAGGATGCAAATAAGAAACGCGCATGATGATCCCTTTTGATAATAAACCGGACAAGATCATTACATAAATTGCACACACCATCAAATAAAAGGATCGGTTTATTCATTATTTATCAACTCCAACAATATCTTGTCTCCCATTATACTACGAGTGGCAATTTTTTAATAATCAAAAGATATATGAATGATTCATCGTGCTTTGTTCGGTTTCGTTTTTTGAAGCCACAATTGAAAAGGAACTAAACTCGAAGGGTTATCTATTTTTTCAGTTGGGATTGTTCTTTTTTCAGGAGAGAGGCATACTTGTTGATAAATGAACTGATCACGAATACCGTATTCTGCTACTACTTTAGTAGGTGTACAGTAAACAATTCGTTTAATATTTGCCCAATAAGCAGTTGCTAAGCACATTGGACAAGGCTCGGCACTACTGTAGAGAGTAAAACCAGGTAATTGGTACGTTCTTAACCTTTTACATGCATCACGAATAGCAAGAACTTCAGCATGAGCACTTGGATCACATGTTGCAACAACTTGATTTTGGCCAATACCAAAAATATAACTATCTTTTACAATAAGAGCCCCGAATGGCCAACCTTGATAACCGAACTGTATGTCATTAATTGCTAGTTGTATCGTATATTGAATAAACAATATATCTTGGTTAGGTAGCACCACAATAAACCTCCTTAGAAAATAAATAAACAAAAGCAGGCGCCATTTTATGGTGCCTGTGAGTGACTATTCATTATCGTCTGTAGAAGCTTCCTTTGGTAATGGATCGATGCTTCTGGCATCGTTAACGTCCATAGATATTTTTAAAACATAAATAATAGAATAAACGCAACCAACTAACACTAACATGGAAAAAATCGTGGTTAACCACCATCCAATCATGAAATCCCCCCCTTTATACACCTATATGCAAGGAGAGGTATAAACAGAATAATCGTTTTTTTTATTATTTCAGTTTCTCATATCTTGATGTCAACTTGATTTGTAGTACAGTTCTCCATAGATGGTTACCCCCCAATACTTACCATCTCCGTCATCTTTGTTAAGAATGATATCTAAATCATGAAAGTATCGGTGGAGGTATAATACATCATCGAGTTCTACTGGACTTGTTTTGACGCGTTCAGCTAATTTTTTTATAGATTCTACATCTTCCTGTAATGCAGGGTCCTGAATTTTATCAAGGTTTTTTAATATGGTACGAGCATATTCTTGCTGTTCAATAGAATCAAGACTTTTGTATTTCCCAAATCCTGTTGTTTCATTGTAAAAGGAATGAACTTTATCAATAAATTTATTTGTCTCCTCTTCATCAAAAAGTTCTTCTGTTTCTTTTGTAGTTTGTTGAGAATGAGAGCTTGTTTTTTCCACAACTGAGTCTTCCTCTACCGTTTCTAGCTGTAGATTTTTTTCAGGTTTATCTACTGCCTCTTTTTCTTGAAAAAAAAAGTTAACAAGGATGGCTCCACAAATGCCAATAATAGCAAGGCTTGCAATTATAATCGTCATTACTTTTGTATCAGTCATTCTTTGATTCCTCCTTATAGAATAAAAATAAAATAATTGTCGTAAAATTCCGATAATTAATTTTGGAAATGATCTTTATCATGTGATTCTCTGCTATAATGAGGTAAGTGGATTGACTAAAGATTATGTAAAGAACCTATGCTTGTTTAGGGTTCAAGGAGAGTTTTCAAAAATAAGCGTGTTAATGGTATAGAGTTAATTGAGGGCTAATCAAAAGAGGTGTAAGGTTTCTTTATTTAAGCTCGTTTTAAAAGTAAGACTAACCATTAGATGACATTCTAGTGGTTAGTCTATCAATTTAAGATTTTTTTCTTAATTTCCCAAGTTCTTCTACGATAGCTTGCATTTCACTAGGGCTGATTTGCTTCTTATTTATAACCATTTCATATAAATCTTTAAGATCATCATACATGTCTTCATCAAATGATTCAGGTTTTATGACACCCATATTAAGAACATTTAGCTTCTCTACAATCTTATCAATCATGATTGTAATATTTTCTATTGATTTTTGTGATAAATCCACTTATAACAACCTTTCTAGTTTATGATCATTATTGAGTCTTGATAATCGTCCTACCTAATTTGATCTTAACATATTTTGATTTCCTCTACATATATAAATGTGTATACAAAGGTGCTTTGGAAAGAATGACTTAACAGGTTCTCTTGTGTTTTCATGATACCGGTAGTAATATTTTTCTTAAGGGGTATTTGCTTAGGAGGATTAATATGATAAGAGTATTATTTGTATGTTTAGGGAACATTTGTCGTTCTCCAATGGCTGAAGCTGTTATGAGGGATATCGTTAAGTCAGAAGGATTAGAGAAAGAAATCATGGTTGATTCTGCAGGAACAGGGAATTGGCACATTGGTAACCCTCCACATGAAGGAACAAGGTCTATTTTAGAGAAACAAGAGATAGAATATGAAGGAATGAAAGCAAGGCAAGTCATTCAAGATGACTTATTTGACTTTGATTATATTATTGCTATGGATGGCGAAAATTTAGGTAATTTACACAGATTAGCAGGTTACAACAAAACAGGTGTAATTAAACGACTACTTGATTATGTGCCGGAAGCGGGACAAGATGATGTTCCTGATCCATATTTTACAGGGAATTTTGAAGAAGTATATGAAATGGTTAAAAGTGGTTGTGAAAATTTGTTGAATACTATTAAAGAAACGCATCAACTTTAAGTGAGCACAATTATTAAGGTAGTAAAATAACATGACAATCGAACATTTTTGAAACAACTTCATAAGGAGGCTATTTCTATGGGGATGGAGAATAATATGCTTACAAAAGGGATTGTAGTAGGAGCTTTTGCTGGTATGACTCTAAGCTTATTTCATAAAGAAACAAGAAGATCGATAGAAAAAGAAGCAGGGCAATTGAAAGAGTGTATTCAAAATCTAATAAAAGATCCAAAGGAATCGATCAACAAAATGAATCACCATTTGAAAAAGTTGAGTCAGGACATTGGTGCAGCTATTGACGATGTTACAACTCTTAAGGAAACAACACCCACTGTGATAGAATTCTTACAAGAAACTAGAGATACGTTTAAAGGAATAGAAGATGGCAAACGTGGATAGTCAGACAATAGATATTAAATACTTCATTGCGATTCTTACTCGTTTATTTAAAAGGTTGAATCGCCACGAAGTATTTGGTTTGTCTGGTGAACTTGCTTATTTTTTTCTCCTTTCACTTTTTCCCTTTCTTCTTTTTCTTATCACGTTAGTTGGATATTTACCTTTGTCTGCAGAAGGTATTTTAGATTTTATCGAGCCCTACGCACCTGAGCAAGGAATGGCTTTTATTGAGGAGAATGTTCTCTATATTATAAACCAAGAAAACGGTCAGTTGCTGTCTATTGGGATTTTAGTAACAATTTGGTCTGCTTCTAACGGACTTAATGCCATTATTCGTGCATTTAATCGTGCGTATGAAGTCAAGGAAAGTCGATCTTATTTAGTGTCACGAGGAATGTCGATCATTTTAACCTTTGCAATGATTTTTGTTATTATCATCTCCTTGTTATTACCTGTATTCGGTAAACAAATAGGCAGCTTTTTATTTTCAGTACTTGGTTTGTCAGAAATATTTGTTGTCTTATGGGAAGCGATCAGGTGGTTATTAAGTACAGTGATTATATGTATCGTCTTTACTGGACTGTATTTTTTCGCTCCAAATAAAAAATTGAAGCTATCCGAATCTTATCCAGGTGCCTTATTTGCAACAGTCGGTTGGATCGTTGTATCCTATCTGTTTTCATACTATGTTAGTAACTTTGGCAATTATAGTGCAACTTATGGGAGTTTAGGTGCTGTAATCATTTTGTTAATATGGTTTTATCTCACCGGCCTTATTATTATTATTGGTGGAGAAATAAATGCGGTTATATTCAAGTATCATCACAGGAAAAGCTTCCATTAGTTTCTTTTATATTTATTGGTACGTTTGAACATAGTAATAGAGAAAAGATATTTAAAGAGGCTGTTCAAAAAGTCATGAAAAGTTGCTGTCGAATAACTTTGTTGGTTTGCTTTTCCGCTCCTCATGTACAGAGTACGTACACTCCCATTTGTTCGATGCACAGGAGGTGCAAGCGTCAACGTTGCCACAGGACGTGGCGGTATTTAGTTGACGTTCCTTAAGTTCACCGCCTCGTTCTTCTCTGCTCTTTTTCCCCTACTTTTTGAACACGCACTTAAAAGGAGCTTATACAATGACGAAGCATACAAAAAAAGGTGGAAGTCATACTAAGCAAAATGCAAAGCACAAGCCAAAAAATAAAACGAGTTCAAGTGCTAATGGACAAAATGGCTATCATTGATAATCATGATCCCTAATAAAAGGGATCTTTTTTTATTCATTTTCATGTTGTTTGTTAAATTTAACTAAATTAAGAGCTAACCGTTTACATTTGACTCAACAATGGTTAAAATTTAGTAGAATAGGTCAATGATTTTGTTATTATAAAACATATTAATGTATAAATATAACCTTTGATTAAATTGATTTAGGAAGGGAGTGTGGCTTTTTTGTTAATAGAGGATTTAGATCAACTCATTGAGGAGACAAAGGAGTTAAAGAGTGAGTTTAAAAAATTAGAATATCTTGAAAATCAAAACAAATTATTGAAAGAGCAGATGATGGAATTGGTGAAATTTTTAGCTAATGAACATAAAAATGAACAACAGACTAAAGAGAAAGCTTGATTACTATCTACCTACCTGTTCCGTTAAACATGTCAAGATATAGTATAGGTAAGTCTTACTGCTAGCCTAGCTGACTCGTCGTGGCTGTTGACGATCTATTTATTAGTTGATGTTCTTCTTTGTATACCTAGCTAAACGTGCGTTTTCGCTTTTCTTAAAATCTCATAAATAAAAATCAGGACGGTAAAAGTCTAGTAACTACTTTCCGTCCCGTTGTATAAGGTTAGTCGTCAAGGAATGCCAATCCAGCAAGAATTAATAATACAAATAAGACAAGTATGAGTGAAATAGGTGATCCACATCCTCCATAGCAATTATATCTACCCATAAGACAACACCACCTTTCTTTTTTGAATGAATCTTTATCTAATAAAGGTTATTTGAACACGAACATCCAACGATGACTAGAAGGACAAAAGCTACGATGACAAATGCAATACTACTTAGATCAGCCATATGTTATAGCACCTCCCTTTCTCTACTAATAGTATGTCCGATGATGCTTGTCCTGTTTGGACAAGTGCGGAAAAATTCTGAAAAATAAAAAAATGGGTTATTAACTAGCATTGTAATTAGTACCAAATAGGCTTTAATCATAAGATTAAAAAGCGAGAAAATTCTGTTTTTAAATAGCTTTCGCATTAATAATTGGTCCTGTATTTCGCGAGTGAAAAGTGGGCTATTTGACTAATTTTGATTCACTTCGTCTTCAGTACACTTTTTTATTTCACTCACTCTGAAAGGAGGGACCCCCCTAATGGCAACGTGTGTTTTATTCGTGAAGAAGTTTGTTAGTACAGCTGCTAAAATAGGGTCGTGAAAGATCACCTGTCACTTTATTAGGAGAGGTTACTTGTAATAATCGTTGATTTTTTCTCGTACTAAGCGACAGTGATTACAACGATCCAAATGAATTAGCTGTGCTATGTTCATATCACTGAATAACAAGGAATATATCACCAAATGTCATACGTTCACTATTGCGTAGCTTTATAAAATTAAAGAACATATTTATTGGTATTACATTTTTATATGGAGTTTTTTATGATTCATTATCAAGGGTTAAGAGAACAATATCATTGAGTTTTGTGACCAACAAAAAGGTATCATTAATAGTCCTTAAAATAGAAGGTTAATAGACATTTATAAAAATACCCTTTCATCCGTTCATAAACCCGTACATAATTATATAAACTCGTCTATAAATTATAAGTTGACAATTAAAAATCGTTTTATGTATCTTTTAGAGTATAAACATGGAAGAGCGGTATAGACGATAAATATAGGATACGCTAAAGATGCGACAAAGGGGCAACGTCTAGATTTGCAGGTGGACGCACTTGAGAAGGCTGGAGCTGAACGAATATTCTCCGATCAAGATAGCGGCGGTAAATGGGATCGGGAGCAATTACATAGGTGTCTCGATATATTGCGAGATGGCGATACGTTAATCGTTTATAAACTCGATAGACTCGCCAGGAACGCCAAGCAACTATACGAAATAGCCGACTTGTTAACGAAAAGAAAAGTCGCACTCGTTAGCTTAAATGAAAGTATTGACACGTCAACCGCAATGGGCCGGGCGATGTTCGGAATGATTAGCATCATGGCCGAGCTGGAACGAGACATGATTCGAGAGAGAACACACGCAGGACTCGAAGTAGCAAGAGCACGAGGAAGACAGTGCGGACGTAACGTAATCCGATGGACCAATCGAAGGTAAAGAAAGCGTTAAAACTATGCGATGAAGGCGAGTTATCGATAAGCGAGATAACGAAAGAAGCCGGCATGAGCAAGGCGTTACTCTACAAAGAACTAAATAAACGCAAAGAAACAGCTCGGGAGGAATAGACCCCCGAGTTTTTTCGTGACTCGTCCGCCCGCGACGCCTCACTGTTGAATCCCGTCTTATTGAACTAGTACCTGGTACTATTTTATTTCTACTAAATTCACTAATGCAACATCGTTATGAACAAGACTTACCTAAAGAAACGTGATATCTCTGGGATTAGCCCCAACTGAAATCGTTGTCGTTACCATATTTGTAACACCATCAATGACATAAACACTGTTGTTTGTTAGATCGACAACATAAAGAATATTTAGGTTTTCACTAACAGCTACACTTGTTAAAGTGGTACTTCCCCCAAAAAAAATGGTTATGGTTGCAGCAACTACATCTAAGTTCCCATCAATAATTGAGATAGTACTGTCCAATGAATTAGTAACATAGATGAGGTTCCTATCTTCATTTAAAGCAGTTCCTATGGGTAAATTACCTACTGGAATTGTAGCGGTCACGACAAATGAATCTCCGTCAATGACGAGAACAGGGTCATTTACAAGATTATCATCTGTAGTGACATAGACCTTATTTGTGAATTCATTGACTACTAAATCTGCAAAAGGATCACTCCCAAAGTAACAGTCGCAGTAATTACAAAACCATTATCACCATCAATAACGGAGACGATATCTAGAAATTGAGATGTGACGTAGATTAGATTCCTTTGTTGATCAACAGCAACACTTTTCGCAGTGGGAGCTATGGTGACAGTATCAATAATAATATTAGATGTCCCATCAATAATAGTTAAGGTGCTCCCGACGTTATTCGCTAAATAAATTAAATTTTCATTTTGATTAACAGCAACCCCGTAATCATCGACAGCCATACCTGCTGTAATCGTGTTGATAATTAAATTAGTTGTCGCATCGATTACGGATAATACATTTATTGTTTGATTAGCTACGTATACTAAACCTGTGACGGAGTTTGCGGCAATTCCAGTAGGGTTTGTAATGCCTGTAATGGTATCAACCACCATATTTGTAGAGGCATTAATAACGGATACATTATTGGAACCAAAGTTCGTAACATATAGCAATAAGCGTACAACTTCTGTCACACCAACTGACTGCACGATTTGTCCATTCACGGTAGCACTTGCAGTAATTGCGGTTTTTGTCAGAGGCTTTGGTGGAGTCACAACCACACTCGTTACATAATTACCATTCATATCCGTTGTTGCAGGATTCGGAACAAACGAAACACCCGACGTTTCAGCAGTAAAACTAACATCTACTCCTGCTTGAGGAACACCGTTAAACGAGACATCCCCCGATATTTGTCCTTCACAATTGATTATATCCGGTAAAAATAGATTTAATTGCGGAGTGATCGGATAGTCTATATCTTGCAAAACCTTTGGGCTAGACACGAATAAACGAATGAATTGATCAAACTCGCTCGTGGCGTCTTCAAAAGCTGTTAAAGTTGGTTGAACGACAGCAGTAGTGGTTGTGTCGCTTCGATTGGCTAAATCGATCTCCACCTCAATTAAAAACGATGGTGTTAAAGGGGACTCAAACCTTTCCGTGCTATTTGCGTTAACTGTAAATGAAACCGAGTTGACGAGTGTCTCAGGAGAGGAATTTTCGTCGAAAAATCGTACGGATACACTCGCGCTGTTAGAGGGGTCTGTATTTCGAACTAAAAGAAAAACTAACTCTAAATTCGTTCTAAAAATCGGACCCGTTGTATATAAAATAGACATTGTTCACGACCTCCTTTCCTTATTTTATATACTCTATGCAAAGGAAGACTGTCCTGCATGGACGAGTGCGGATTTTCGAAGAATTAGGTACACATTGTTAAAATAAAAATATACTAATAGTGCGATACTCGATGTTCTGCAAAGTTTCTGGACTTGATACGAACCCCTTAGTATGGAAAACTAGGGGGTTTTTGTGTGTTCTCATGCACTTAAAGGGCAATCATACGATAGGTAAAAGTTAATTGCGTCAGATAGAAAGAAAGTAAATTTTGAAGGTGGAAATCTAACATCGGATTCTGGCCTTCTTTTATATAGAGACTTCGATGAAAAGCTGGGTCTTAGTCGCCTAATAAAAGAAACGTTACAGGTGAATGATTCTGTTTATCATCATACTCATCCCAATAGTGATGTAATCATACAAAAAATTTATCAACATGTCGCTGGATACCACACAGATGACCATGCGGATGAACTAAAGAAAGAACCGCTTTTTACTTCGATATTAGGAAAAGAACGATTAGCTTTACAACCAACCATATCTCGGTTAAATCAGAAGTTTGATAAGGATACCTTGAAACAGCTTCAAAAGATCAATCAAACCTTTTTTGATCATGTTCAAAAATTCCAATCCAGTAATTATTTTCTTCTAGACCTAGATTCGGCAAACTTTGAAGCGTGCGGGAACCAGTATGGAACAAGTTACAATGCTCATTATCAAACCAATGGATACCATCCTTTATTTATGTTTGATGGATTGACAGGAGACTGTATAAAAGCTGCGCTTCGTTCTGGCCATGTGTATACCTCAAGGAATGTGGTTCAATTCGTGGGTCCAACTCTCAAACACATAAACAAGAACTACCCTTGGGCTTCCATTGTGATTCGATGTGATAGTGGATTTGCCGTTCCAGCCCTTTATGAACTAGTAGAAGAACATGGCGCAAAGTATGCCATCAGGCTTAAAACAAACCGAAAACTAGAATCAAAAGCGCAAGAAATAGAAGACGTGTTAAGAGATCGATTGGATATCAAGCCGATGAAGCCTTACGTTTTTTACAGAGTAAGAAAGTATAAAAATCTGTCCTTATTCGGATGGTGCTTTTATTTTTGTCTAGCTCCAGCGCCCAACGACTCGTAAGTTTTCGCCCTTCTCCTTATGATAAGTTAACATCGAAGCCCTGCGGCTTTTCGTGTTTCCTTTATCTCATACGAAGTGCTCAAGCCCCTTCGTCGTTAGACGGGCGCTTGCGCTTTTCTTATAAAGAGTTTGAGTATCAAGCTGCTAGTTGGGATCAGCCACGGAGAGTGGTTGTCAAACTAGAAAAACCGCCTGGAGAGTTGCTTTTTCGCTATACGTTTATTGTCACCAATCTAAGTTACAGACCCAAGAATGTCATCAAATTTTATCAACTTCGAGGATCAATGGAAAATTTCATTAAAGAAGGGGAAAGCGGATTTTCATTTGATCAATTAAGTAGCCCTGATTTTTATACAAATGCTACTAAGTTACAAATGAACATGCTCGCTTACAACTTTCATAACTGATTTCGTCGTTTATGTTTACCTAAAAAAATGAAAAAGAACCGAATGGAAACCGTACGAATTCAACTGGTGAAAATCGCGGGTAAAGTAGTGAATTCTGCCCGTTATCAGACGTTTAAGATGTGTGGAAGTTGTTTGTATAAAAAAGAGTTTTGGTCTACACTCCAAAACATTCATCGTTTACCCCAAATAGAATATATGACTTTAATCCATTCTAAAATATTACACTTTTAAACTGCACTTATCACTATAGGAGAAGTCTGCCCTTTTTTAATGATTAATTCAAAATAATGGTTATTATATAGAGGGATCTAAATAAACTAACTGATTTCCTATCCAATTCTTCATTTCATTATGAAAAATCGAGCGTACCTCACTAATAAATCCCAAATAATGCATGCGAATTTTAAGCTATGAATAATTCAGGTTCAAATTGACTCTACTCTAAGTGAACAAAACAACAAAATTTCTTCAAATATCTTCATTTCTTTTATCTCCTCATCATGAAACATAGCCGAATTTTTCTCAGTATTATTTCTTTCATAAACAATGGTGCTAATGACTATGAAAAAAGCAGAAGTTGACAAAGATTCTGTATTTCTTTTTGTTATAACAAACCATAATAAGGTTAGAGAATCATAATCTGTATGTAATGGTTCCTATGTTGACTAGATTTCACTACTCCTATTCTTGTATTCTAAGTAAAGGTTGTTACTTCCTTGAAATATTAGAAAAGAAACTGATAGGAAGTAACGTGAAAAATATATGAGAATGGGGTGTGCAGCAAGAATGAATGAACATCGACTGACAAAGTATATTGCTATGTTTCTTGCCTTTATTTTATTTTTTTCGTCTATACCATTGCATGGTTTGGCAGAAACCCTGCAAAAAAAACAATGAAACAAAAGTAGAAGAATCGGACCAACAATCTTCTGAAGAAGAAGTGAAAATGGAAGATTTGGAAACAATACCACCGGTTGATCTATCTCAATTTGAGGGATTTGAGGCTGGAGAAGAAATTATTGACATGCGAACAGAAACCTCCAAGTTTTTTTATAATGGGGACGGAACGATAAAAGAAGAAGTGTACTTGGAGCCTGTTCATAAAAAAGAGGAGGGTGAAGAGTCATTTGAGGATATATCAACGGATCTAGTCGAAGACTCTTCCGATGAGAACAAGCTAGAAACAGAAAATACGTTTTTAGATACGACATTTTTAAAAGAAATGAAGAATGGAGAGTATGCCACATTTGAAAGTGAGGGTTACTCTCTAACGCATTCACTTATAGAAGCATCTGGAGAAGAAAAAGAAACTCTAAAAGTTACAGATGTTGAAGCTGTATTTGAAGAGAATACCATTACCCATCAGAATGTATTCCCATCAATTGATCTACAAAACATTGCGTTTGCACGACATACAAAAGAGTATCTTATCTTAAACTCGTATGAAGGATATCATCAGTTTACATTTAAGGTCAAAACAGATTTACAAGCACAGCTCACAGATCACGGGGAAATCGATTTTATAGATGATAAAGACAAGGTGATCTTTTCGCTTCCCAAGCCCTTTATGGAAGACTCGAATTTTGATGAAGAAAAAGGAGAGTATCTTCGTTCGGAAGCTGTTGAGTTTTCTCTTGAAGAAACAGAGAACGGATATTTTATAGGGTTAGAGGCTGATTCAGAGTGGTTATTAGCACCCGAACGTCAATATCCGGTTTATATTGATCCAACGGTTAAAGATTTAGGGATTGCAGAAGATGCGTTTGTTATGAGCAAATATGGAAATGAAAATTATAGTACACCTAATGATAAACATGATAAAGGATATGGTGAGACTTATTTACTAAAAATCGGTTACTATGACTCAACGACTAAAACGTGCTATGCCTTTATTAAACCGCAAACGAATGGATTTACCGTTGGGAATGGGTGGATGACACAAAAAGCTCAATTAAAAGTGTATGTCACACATAGTAGTGTATCTTATAACACCAATCTTTGGTTGGATCGTGTAGATAAATCATGGTCTGCAGGATCAATAACATGGAATGAACGTCCTTCATCTACGAATATAGGAATTGTGAGTGTGGGAAAAAACCAGTGGGCGACATTTGATGTCACCAGTACGGTAAAAGAGTGGAATAAAGGAACACGCCCTAACTACGGTTTTAAATTGCATTCGAATGGGAATGGAAAATCGTATTGGAAAAAGATTGTTTCTGCCATCGATAGTAGTAATAAGAAACCAAGACTTGAAATTACACATACCCCACTAGGAACGGCTAAAGCTCCAAAAGTAACTGCGCATTCAAGCGGAAAAAATACAGGAACGGGTTATTTTAATCTTTCATGGGATAAAATCGCGGGAGCTACTCATTATAAAGTCGCTATTTATAATGGGGAAGAATATCAGTACTTCGATGTAGGGACAAGCACATCCTGGTCAACAAAAGGAAAAGGAATTTGGCCAACAACATCCGAAATCAAAGATGGGAAATATAGTCTTCATGGAGACGAAGATGGAACGGTTAATGGTACAGGAGCGGAGCTTCCGAATAGCCCCAATAGTACCTATATTGCTTCTGGTGGAAAGTATAAAGACAATCATAATTATTGGTTTAGGGTGATTGGGTACAACAAAGAGTATGACAAGGCGACAAATATGTCAGGCGCAACCATGCCTACACTTCCTGATAGTACGAGACCAAACCAGCCTCAAACTCCGACAGCTATGATCGTTAATGAAAGTAAACCTAACAGTGGAGACCAAGTACAAGCCAGTGTGAAATGGAAAAGTGTGTCGGATCTTCCTGAGGATATCGCATCAGGCATTGATTATTATGCACTTGAAAAAAAGGTCAATGGATCATGGAGTTCTGTTGCAAAGGTCAAGCATACCGGAAGCAATGATTACGAATATACAGTGACAGGATTACCTGATCAATCTTCTGTGGCGTTTCGTGTGGCAGCTGTAGATAAAAACCAAAATACTTCTGGTT